>JBIJAD010000367.1:0-3994 GCA_044345955.1 Lysobacteraceae bacterium | reverse complement strand
CGAAGGTGACGACGCTGGACAAGGCGTTCATCCCGAACCTGTCCTATTCGATCGCGGTCGGGCTGTGGCTCACGTTCCGCTATCGCGACAAGCACACGCCGAACGGCAAGCTCTGAGCGGCGGCCTTGCGAAGGCGGGCGGCGCCGATCGAAGCCGAACCGATCGCAGCCGCGCCGCCGCCGCGGGATATCACCACCAGCCCCACCACGGCCACGGCGAATGCGGGGCGACCACCTCGACCCGTTCGCGCACCGGCCACAGATAGACCACATCCGCGGCGAGTCGCGGGAAACGGTAGTCGTATTCGCCGATCTTGCGCTGCTCGTAGCCGTCGATGCGACCGGTGAAGGTGACTTCGCGTTTCTCGGCGAACAGCGCCGGATCGTAGAAGCCGGCGCGGCAGGCGATGAAGCGCCCGCGGGCATCGTCGGCGGAACGGCCGGGGCGGCCGGTGCTGTCGAGCCGGATGGCGAGGACCTCGAAGCAGGTGCGGTCGGCCAGCGGCTCGGTGCGGACGATGCGCCCGCCCCAGCGGACCACGCTGCCGGTGCTGTCCTGGGCGACGGCGTCCTCGGGGCTGATCGCGGCGTATTCGCCGCGCAGGGGCTGGGCCGGGGTGACGCAACCGGCGAGTGCGGCGGCCAGTGCGGCGACGAGAAGGGTGCGTGCGTGCATGGGGGGTCTCCGAAGGGTCAGGGCCGGTGCGCCCGCAGTTCGCGGATCAGGAGGTCCGCGCTGGCGACGCTGCCATGATCGCGAGCGTAGCGCCATTCGACGAAACGTTGGCTGATCCGGCGCACATCCTCGGTCTGCGGCCGGTTGCGTGCGACCCGTTCGGCCCAGACGGCAACCGGTTCGTGCGCGGCGCGGCCCAGCCCGAGCCGGCGGTAGCGCCGCTCCAGCCGCCGCCAGGCGCGCAGCACCGGGTCGCGCTCGCGTTCCTGCCGGGTGGTCAGCCACAGCATCCCGGCCAGCGCGAGCACGGTCGCGAGCACGAACATCTGGATCAACTGCGCCGAATCCAGATCGGGCACGCCGAAGGACTGCAGCAGCCGGCGCTGGCGCGCGGCGTTGTAGCCGAGCACGAAGTCGTTCCAGCCGCGGCGCAGCCAATCGCCGACATCGAACACCGGGGCAAGGCCGGAGAAACCGCCGAGATTGCCGGGCCGACGGTCGGCGATGGTGTCGTAGATGCGTTCCGGCGCGACAGCGGCGGTCGGGTCCACCCGAACCCAGCCGCGGCCTTCCAGCCAGACTTCTGCCCAGGCATGCGCATCGGAGCGGCGCACCAGCCAGTAGCCGCCGACCGGGTTGCGGTAGCCGCCCACGTAGCCGGTGACCACCCGCGCCGGCACCCCGGCGCCGCGCATCAGTACCACGAAGCTGCTGCTGAAGTGCTCGCAGAAGCCGGCGCGGCTGCGGAACAGGAATTCGTCGACGCTGTGCCGGCCCAGCGGCGGGGCGTCGAGGGTGTAGACGAAGTCGGCGCGGATCCAGTCCAGCGCGCGTTTGACCAGCGCGCTGTCGGCGGTGCGGCCGGACGGGCCGACCTCCTGGCGCCAGCGCCGTGCCAGGGCCAGCGTCCGCGGGTTGTATCCCTCGGGCAGGCGCAGGGCCAATGTGCGCAGTGCGGGCTGCAGGCGGTCGTCGACCCGCGCCCGCGGCGAGGAGGTCATCCGCCAGCGCGTCACCGCGGTCAGCGCTTGGCGGCTGTGCAGACTGAAATCCGGATGCAGGTGCGTCTCCGGCGGCGCCTGCAGCGGCATTTCCAGCGCCACCAGTTGCTGGCGGTCGGTCGGTTCGATTTCCAGCTCGTAGCGGTACTGCACCGGCCCCGGCTCCACTTCGGGCGCGTCGATCGAACGACTCCAGTCCACCGCGGTCCAGGTGCGTCCGTCGAAGGCCCACAGCACCGGGCCGCGCCAGTACAGCTCGTTCTGCGCCGGGGCCGGGCCGAAGAAGGTCGCGCGCAGCGCCGGGGTGTCGTCTGCGATCAGGTCGATCCAGTCGCCCGGAGACATCCGGTCCGACAGCCCGGGGCGCGTGAGCGCGCGCTCGGGCACGCCCCACAGCGGCGTCGAGAACCGCGGGAACAGCCAGAACACGCCCATCGCCAGCGGCAGGCCGATCGCGATCATCCGCGCCACCGCGACGAACCGCCGCCACCACGGCCGGCCCACGGACGCGCCTTCGTCGACCTCGATTTCGGACAGCCGCAGCAGCGCTGTCAGCACCGCGACCGCGCCGAGCAGTCCCAGCATGAGCGAACGCGGGCCCTGATCGAGCAGGAAGGTCGCGAACGGCGCGAACAGCGCGAACCCCAGCAGGCTGCGCGCATCGCGCAGGCTGCGCATCTCCACCGGCTTGAGCGCGAGCATCGTCGCCAGCAGCGCGCAGCCGGTGTCGCGGCCGAAACGGAAGCCGTACAGCGTCATCACCGTGCCGAGCAGGCCGAAGATCAGCAGCAGACGCAGCCAGGTCGGCGCATGGCCCTCGCGCGCGAGCAGCGGTACCGCCAATGCCACCGCGCCGATGCCCGGCGCCAGGGTCGGCGGCAGTTCCAGCAGCAGCGGCAGCAGGCAGACGATCGACGCGGCCAGCGCCCAGCGCCGGCCGGCCGGGGGCAACGGGGGCGATGCCGACGGCGACGCGCGCTCAGCCATGGCCGCCGGCCTCCGGCAGCAGCGCCAGCGCCTTGAGGCAGGTGTGGCGATGCGCGGCGCCCTGCGCCGGACCCAGCGCGGGCTGGCCGGGCAGGATCAGCCGCCAGCGGCGGCCGTCGCGCTCGGCCTCGTCCACCCAGCGCGCGAGGCGGCGGATCCGCGCCTCGTGCGGCAGTGCGCCCAGTGCGTTCCAGTCCAGATCGAGATCGGCGCCGGAGGGTTGTTCGTATTCGCGCACCAGCAACTCGTCGCGTCGCGCCGAAGGTTTCCAGGCGATCGCCCGACGCGAATCGCCGCGCCGGTACGCGCGCAGGTGATGCACGTCGTCGCCGGCGGGATGCATCCGCGCGATCGCGCGATCGCCGCCGCCTTCGGGCAGGGGCGGACCGTGCCCCTCCGGCGCCGGGTACACCAGCAGCGGCCGTTCCGGCCAGACGTAACTCCAGGCCACCACCAGCCCGAGCGGCCGGGTGGTCGACAGTCGCAGCCGCCCGGGATCGAGCCAGCCGCGGCGTTCGGTCGGCACTTCGATCGTCGCCTCGCCCGCGCCCTGGTCCAGCGAGAAAAACCCCGCTTGCTCACCGCAGGCAACCCGCAGTCCGCGCCGTTCGCGGCCGGGCTCGGCGCGCGCATGCACGCGCAACTGCAGCGGCTTGCCAGCGCTCACCGGCTCCGCGCCGATCGCCACGATGCTCAAGCCGGACAACTGCAGATGCGCCGCGAACAAGCCCGTATGCGCCGCACCGGCCAACAGCAGCGCCAGCAGCAGCGCCGGGTTGTTGTTGTAGTTCAGCGCACCCAGCAGCATCGCCGCCAGCAGCACCGCGAAGAACAACCCGAACCCGGTCGGCAGCACATAGATTCGCCGCCGATCGAACCGCACCGGCAACGCTTCCGGCGCCCGCGGCTTGATCCACCGCGCCGCACGTCGTTCGACCAGCGCCCGCAGTCGGGTGGTGAGGCTGTTCATCGTGTCGAAGCCACTGCGCTGTGGGCCGACTTCGATGGATGGATGTGTAATCGAATCAGCAGCGAGTCCCTGCAGGAGCTGTCTATTCGGCCTTTTGTTTCGCTCGCTGCCGCGAGCGAGTTACTTTTCTTTGCTTGTGCAAAGAAAGAGTGGCCCAAAGAAAGCGTTTCCGGCCCATGCGCGCAGCGCATGGGCGCTCGGACATGCGCGCGGCAATGCCGCGCAAGCGCATGCCCTCGCCCCCGTCGGTCGCGCCCGGCGCTTTGCGCCGGGTCCGCGGGCTTCGCGGGGTTTTTCGACAGCACATCCCTGTGCTGGTCGAAAAACGCGCGGCCTCCTGCCGCGCGCCCTTCGGGCCTGA
>JBIJAD010000056.1:0-14480 GCA_044345955.1 Lysobacteraceae bacterium | reverse complement strand
GCAGGGGGAATCCGCGCTGCGGTTTCCGCCATTGATCGTGATGATGCCGAGCAACGGCGGCGTAATCGCCTCCGGCGGTTCCGCTCTGCGAGGCGGCCCGGGTTTCGATGCGCAAGCGACTTCCATATGAGTCGCGTCATGCCCGGATACTTCCGAATCGCCGCGGCGTTCGCCCTCGGCCTGTTGTTCGCGGGCTGCTCCTGGGAAACCATGGACGCGTCCTGGCCGACCGCGGCCGAGGCGATCGAGGACGGGTACGTCGAAAAGGGCTGGATACCGGCTTGGATGCCGCGTCAGGCGACCGGGATCCGCGAGACCCACAACCTGGATTCGAACGCCAGCGCGCTGTCGTTCTCGATCCCCGGCCGCGACGTGCTGCGGCTGCCGTCGGCGTGCGTGCCGGTCGCCCATGCGGACACGGTGCCCGTCTACATCCGGCGTCGATGGTGGCCGGACGAACAGGCGCTGCGCGAGGACTTCACGTTCTTCCGTTGCCCGGCGGATGCTGCGGATTACGTCTTCGTGGCCGTCGATCACGCGGGCCGGCGTGTGCTGCACTGGAGGACCTACGTCCGTTGAGCGTCGACCGATGTCGATCCATGCGGCCGCGCCGAGCCGACCGACCGGGTCATGCCCGAGCCATCGCGGTCACGAGCCCACCGTCATGTCGCGCATGGGTTACGCTGTCTTCAAACCCCATCAGGCCTACCCACGTCATGCATCGTCCCTGCCTGCTGCTGTCGCTCGCGATCGTGTCTTCCGCCTGTGCGAGCTCGCCCGAGCCCCCGATCGCGTCGGGGCAGTACACGTTCCAGCAGCGTTATGCCGAACACCCGAACATGCCCGGGGCCCGGTTCGAGGTGACCATCGACGGCGACCGCATCGTCGTGACCAATCCCGTGCAGCAGGGGCCGTTTCCGCCGGGCCCGATCGAGGCAGGCACGCTGGAGCGGCATGCCAGGTCCGGGCGCTGGATCATCGTGGTCGATCCCGCGGACCGCGAGGCGGAGGAGGTCGGCGGCTGTACCGACGGGCCGACGGTGGTGGATCTGCGCGAGCGGGTCTACTGGACCTGCTGATCGATCAGGCGCCGACCCGGCGACGCACTTCGGCGAAATCGCGCACCGGGCGCACCTCGATGCTGCCGTAGGCGATCCACGGCCATGCGTGGGCGAGACGCACCGCCTCCTCGATCGACTCGGCCTCGATCAGATTGAATCCGGCCAACACTTCCTTGGTTTCGGCGAAGGGGCCGTCGGTGATCCGGGTCGCGCCATCGCGCAGGCGCACGGTGCGCGCGGTGGCGGGTGCCTCCAGTTGCTGCGCGTCCAGCAGGCAGCCTTCGGCGCGCAGGGCGTCGGCATGGGTGATGCAGCCGTGCATCAGGCGGTCGAATTCGGCCTGGGGCAGTTCGGCCATCAGCGCGGGATCGATATAGACCAGCAGCAGGTACTGCATCGGGCCTCCTGTCGGCGGGCAGCGGGGCGCCCATGATGCCCAAATCGGTCGGAAATCGGTCGGGGACACCCACTGGTCGGGGACACCCACTGTGCGGCAATCGGTCGTCGGGGAAGTCGGTCGGGTCGGGGACACCCACTCGTGCAGTCGGGGATGTCGTCGGGGAGATGTAGTCGGGGACACCCACTGTTCTCCTGCGCTCCGATGGTCCCCCATGCCCCGCACGCCGATCAGGGACAATCATCGGGGACACCCACTGTTTCCCTCAGCTCGGCAATCATCGGGGACACCCACTGTTTCCCTCAGCTCGGCGCGCTTCCCCGTTCGACTCGGTACGCCGCCCTGTCGCGCCGGCGGCCCGGCGGCGCGAAAATTTTTTTCGGAACGTGTCGATTCCGGTCCCCTCCGTTCGTCGTCATGGGTGAGGGCGCTCCTGCCCGACCCGTTCCACCCGAGGATCCGACGATGAAAGTGATGGTGATCGTGAAGGCCACGGCTGATTCCGAAGCCGGCGTGCTGCCCGACCAGGGGCTGCTGGAGGCCATGACCCGCTACAACGAGGCTCTGGCCGGGGCCGGCATCCTGCTGGCTGGGGAGGGCCTGAAGCCTTCCTCCCACGGTGCGCGCGTGCAGTTCGACGGACCGCAGCGACGGGTGATCGACGGCCCGTTCGTCGAGACCAAGGAGCTGATCGCCGGCTTCTGGCTGTGGCAGGTGCGTTCGCTGGAGGAGGCGATCGAATGGGGACGGCGCTGCCCGAATCCGCATCCGACACCCTGCGAGATCGAGATCCGGCCGCTGTACGAGCCGGACGATTTCGGCGAGGCGTACACGCCCGAGCTGCGCGAGCGCGAGGCCCGTCTGCAGATGGCGATCGGGTCGCGGGAATGACTCCGGCCGTGCGTTTTCGATCCGCCGGAGGAGCGTCTTGATGCGTTTCATCGCCTATCTGAATTTCGACGGCCAGTGCCGCGCCGCCTTCGATCTGTACCGCGAGGTGTTCGACGGCCGGATCGCCATGCGCATGACCTACGGCGACTCGCCGATGCGCGATCAGGTGCCGCGCGACGGTCATGACCTGATCATGCACTGCCGGCTGGAGGTCGGCGACGCGGTGCTGATGGGCGCCGACGGGCCGCCGACGCACGCGCCGGCCGGACAGGGCGCCCATGTCAACATCGATGTCGATTCGATCGACGAAGCCGAGCGCATCCATGCCGCGCTCTCTGCCGGCGGCACCGTTCGGACGCCGCTGCAGGAGACCTTCTGGGCGCATCGCTGGTCCATGTTCACCGACCGCTACGGCCAGCCGTGGATGGTCAACTGCATGAAACAACCCGAATGAGCGCGTCGACCGTGCAGGAGACCACTGCCATGCCCCGTTCGCTGTTCGTCAATCTGCCCGTCGCCGACCTGCCGCGATCGATCGCGTTCTTCTCGGCGCTGGGGTTTTCGTTCAACCCGAAATTCACCGACGACAACGCCACCTGTCTGGTGATTTCCGAACAGATCCAGGTGATGCTGCTGACCCGGTCGTTCTTCGGCGGATTCACCCCGAAGCCGGTCGCCGACGCGCGTACCGCGACCGAGGTGTTGCTGGCGCTGTCCTGCGACGCCCGCGAGGACGTCGATGCGCTGGTGGCGAAGGCGATGGTCGCCGGCGCGAGCGCGCCGATCCCGCCGAAGGACTACGGCTTCATGTACCAGCACGGCTTCGAGGATCCGGACGGACACCAGTGGGAGGTGTTCTGGATGAACGAGGCCGAATTCCCGCCGCAGAACTGAAGGAGATGCGTCATGTCGTATGTCGACGGTTTCGTGTTGCCTGTACCGAAGAAGAACCTGGATGCCTACCGAAAACTGGCCCGCAAGGCCGGGAAGATCTGGAAGGAATACGGCGCGCTGGAGTATGTCGAATGCGTGGAGGACGACGTCAAGCCCGGCAAGCTGACCTCGTTTCCGCAGGCGGTGAAGCTCAAGCCGGACGAGGTGGTGGTGTTCTCGTGGATCGTCTACCGATCGCGCGCGCATCGCGACAAGGTGAACGCGAAAGCGATGGCCGATCCGCGATTGGCGGGGATGGACCCCAAGAACATGCCGTTCGACGGCAAGCGCATGTTCTGGGGCGGATTCAAGCCTTTCGTCAGCATGTGAACGTCGCGACTTGCGCGGCGCCCGCGGCGGTGTTGTCATCGCCGGCGATGCGCGACGACCGCCTCCATCGCACCCTCGATGCGCTCCGGCGCATGGAATCGCCGCGCCTGGTCGCGCGGCTGGCGCGCATGACCGGCGATGTCGGCACCGCCGAGGAGCTGGCGCAGGACGTGCTGGTGGCCGCGCTGGAGCGCTGGCCCGCGGAGGGCGTGCCCGACAACCCGGCGGCGTGGTTGATCACCGCGGCGAAACGGCGGGCGATCGATCATCTGCGCCAGCGCGCGCTGCATGCGCGGAAGCAGGTGGAGTTCGGCATCGAATGCGAACTGCAGGGGGGCGACATGGGCGACGCGGCGGACATCGGGGCCGACGACGACATCGGCGACGATCTGCTGCGGTTGATGTTCGTCGCCTGCCATCCCGTGCTGCCGCCGGAGTCGCGGGTGGCGCTGACCCTGCGTCTGCTCGGCGGCCTGACCACGGCGGAGATCGCGCGCGCCTTCCTGCAGACGGAAGCCGCGGTGGCGCAGCGGATCGTGCGCGCCAAGCGCACGCTGGCGGAGAAGCGGGTGGCGTTCGAAGTGCCGCGCCGGGACGCGCTGGGCGAACGTCTGGAAGCGGTGCTGGAGGCGATCTATCTCATCTTCAACGAAGGCTACAGCGCCAGCAGCGGGGACGCGTGGATGCGTCCGGCGCTGTGCGCGGAAGCCCTGCGCCTTGGCCGTGTATTGACCGGTCTGCTGCCCGGCGAAGCGGAAGCATTCGGTCTGCTCGCGCTGATGGAACTGCAGGCGTCGCGTGCGCGTGCGCGGATCGACGCCGCCGGCGTGCCGGTGCTGCTGATGGATCAGGATCGCATGCGCTGGGACCGGCTGCAGATCGCGCGCGGCTTGGTCGCGCTGCGCCGGGCGAATGCGATGGGTGGTCAACACGGCGTCTACGCGCTGCAGGCGGCGATCGCCGCCTGTCATGCGGTCGCGGCGCGCGCCGAGGACACCGACTGGGCGCGGATCTCCGCGTTGTACGCCGCGTTGGCCCGGGTCGCGCCTTCGCCGGTGGTCGAACTCAACCGCGCGGTCGCGGTGGCGCGGGCCGAAGGGCCGGCCGCGGGGCTGGCGATCGTCGACGCGCTGCGCGAGGCGCCGGCGTTGCGCGACTATGGTCTGCTGCATGCGGCCCGTGCCGATCTGTTGCGTCGACTCGGCCGCCGCGCCGAAGCCCGCGCCGAATACGAACGCGCCGCCGCGCTCGCCGGCAACGATCACGACCGCGCGCTGATGCAGCGCGCCGCGGCCGAGTGCGCGGCGGACGCGGACTGAGTACGGAAGTTCCCGCGCTCGCGCGTGTTTTGTCGACATGCCATGTTCCGTCGCTGCACGATCGCGAACGATTCGCATCGCCGCCGCTTTTTCGTGACGATTTCGCGAAGAAGCGGTTAAGCTCCCGTCAAACGCGTGCGCACGGTCCCAGACGGCGACAGTCCGGGCATCGGCGCACAGCGAAAACGAAACCTTTCGCTTACATCGCGCTAACAATCGGCTCATGGGCGCTTAATCGTGCGTCGCCAGCATCCCGGCGCATGATCTTCCCCTCTCCCTTCTCTCCCTTGCGTGCCGGCGACGGTGTGCTGCGCGCGGATGATGCGACGATCGCCGTCGGCGATCCGCACCGCGCCGCCGCCGAGGCCTTCGTCGCCCAGGT
This sequence comes from Lysobacteraceae bacterium, assembly GCA_044345955.1. Classification (GTDB taxonomy): domain Bacteria; phylum Pseudomonadota; class Gammaproteobacteria; order Xanthomonadales; family Xanthomonadaceae; genus Lysobacter_I. The sequence goes on along the minus strand of JBIJAD010000056.1, from coordinate 9,167 downwards.
CTATCGCGCCCGCTACGGCGCGCGGCTGACCGCGTTCATGCCGCAGTTGCTGGCCTGGCGCGACGACGCCGGTGCGTTGCGCGCGGTGGTCGGGCTGCGCGACGGCGGCGATCCGCCGCTGTTCGTCGAGCAGTATCTGGATGTCTCTGCCGAAGCCGCGGTTGCCGCGGCGCTGGGCCGGCCGGTGGCGCGCGAGACGCTGGTGGAGGTCGGCAATTTCGCGGCCTGTTCCGCCGGCGATGCGCGTGCGGTGATCGTGCATCTGACCGAGCGGCTGCATGCCGCGGGGGTGCGCTGGGTGCTGTTCGCGGCGACCCGCCAGTTGCGCAACGCCTTCGACCGCCTGCATCTGGCGACGGTCGAGCTGGCGGATGCCGACCCGGCGCGGCTGGGCGAGGGCAGCGCCGACTGGGGCACGTACTACGACGCCCAGCCGAAGCTGATGTTCGGCGATGTCGCCGCCGGTCATGCCTATCTGCGCCGCAACGGACGACTGCCGCAGAAGGCATCCGCGCAGTCGTTCCTGCCGCGATTGGCGGAGGCGCAATGAGCATGGCGACGAATCCGTTCGCGGTGCTGATCGATGGCCTCGCCACCGATGCGCCTCGGGTGCTCTGGGACCATGGCGCCTGGTCCGGCGCGCAGTTGAAGGCCCGGGTGGACGCGATCGCGGAGGCGTTGGTCGGGCTCGGCGCGCGGCGCATCGCCAGCCGGCTCGACAACGGCCCGCGGTGGCTGGCGCTGGATCTGGCGATCCGGCGTCTGGATCGCGTGCATGTGCCGTTGCCGACCTTCTTCACGCCGGCGCAGATCGCGCATGCACTGGCCGGCAGCGGTGCGGATGCGCTGGTCGTGTCGGACGAGACGCCATTGCCCGACAAGCTGGCCGGAAGGGAAGGCGTGGCGGTGTCGCTCGATGACGGCCTGCTGCTGCAGCCGCTGTCGCCGGCAGCGGTCGCGCTGCCGGCCGGGACCGCGGTCGTCACCTATACCTCCGGCACCACCGGCGCGCCCAGGGGCGTGTGTCTGGACGCCGCGGCGCTGCTGACGGTCGCCGATGCGCTCGCCGAAGCCGCCGCGCCGCTGGGGCCGCGTCGGCATCTGTGCCTGATGCCGCTGTCGACGCTGCTGGAGAACGTCGCCGGGCTCTACGCCGCGCTGCGCAGCGGCGCAGAGATCGCGGTGCCGTCGCTGGCGGCGATCGGTTACAGCGGCGCGGCCGGGCTGGATGTGCCGACCCTGCTCGATTGCCTGCACCGGCATCGTCCCGAAAGTGCGATCGTGCTGCCGCAACTGCTGCTGGCGCTGACGATGGCCGGCGAACGCGGGGCGCGGTTGCCGGATTCGCTGAAATTCCTCGCCGTCGGAGGCGCCCGCGTCGGCGCCGGGCTGATCGCGCGCGCGCAGGCGCAGGGGCTTCCGGTGTACGAGGGCTATGGGCTCAGCGAATGCGGCTCGGTCGTGTGTCTCAATCGCCCGGGTGCCGCACGCGCCGGCAGCGTCGGTCGCCCGCTGCCGCATGCGCGCGTGCAGGTGCGCGAGGGCGAACTTTATGTCGAAGGCGTGCGCTGTCTCGGTTATCTCGGAGCGGACGGACCGCCGCCGGGGCCGATCGCCACCGGCGATCTCGGTCATATCGATGCCGATGGTTTCATCCATGTCACCGGGCGTCGCAGGAACATGTTCATCACTTCCTATGGCCGCAACGTCTCGCCCGAATGGATCGAGAGCGAGCTGACCCAGCATCCGGCGTTCGCGCAGGCGGCGGTGTTCGGCGAGGCGCGGCCGCAGAACATCGCGGTGGTCTGGCCGCGCATGCCCGACGCCGACGACGCGGCGCTGCGCGTCGCGCTGGCCGAGGTCAATCGGGCGCTGCCCGATTACGCCCGGGTGCGTGATCTGGTCCGCGCCGACGTGCCTTTCTCCTTCGCCGAAGGCCTGCTTACCGCCAACGGCCGGCCGCGCCACGATGCCATCCTCGCCCGCTACGGCGCTGCGGTGGACGCCTGCCATGCGCGGCATGCCGCGGCCATCGTCATCGACCCCCTCCCCACGGAACCGACCATGCCTTTTCACGACCGACTGCTCGCCGAGACCCGGCGCGAACGCGAGGCGCTGATCGCGGTGCCGATCATCCAGCAGGCGCTGCGCGGCGCGATCGCGCGCGAGGATTACATCGCCTTCCTCACCCAGGCCTTCCATCACGTCCGCCACACCGTGCCGCTGCTGATGGCCTGCGGCGCGCGCCTGCCGGCGCGGCTGGAGTGGCTGCGCACGGCGGTGGGCGAATACATCGAGGAGGAGATGGGCCATCACGAGTGGATCCTCGACGATCTCGAAGCCTGCGGCGCCGAGCGCGTGGCGGTGGAGCACGGCGAGCCGTCGGAAGCGACGGAACTGATGATCGCCTACGCCTACGACACCATCGCCCGCGGCAACCCGGTGGGATTCTTCGGCATGGTGCTGGTGCTGGAAGGCACCAGTGTCGCGCTCGCCACGCGTGCGGCGGAGACCATCGAGTCCTCGCTCGGCCTGCCGCGAAACGCCTTTTCCTATCTGCGTTCGCACGGCGATCTCGACATCGAACATTCCGGCTTCTACGAAAGCCTGATGAACCGGCTCGACGACGAGGACGACCGCCGCGCGGTGGTGCACGCCGCCAAACGGTTCTACAAGTTGTACGGCGACATCTTCCGCAGCCTGCGCGCGGATGCGCCCTGCGACGACCGCGATCTGGCGGTGGCCGCATGATCGCGCTCGCGGGCAGGACCGTGCTGTTGACCGGCGCGAGCGGCGGCATCGGCACGGCTCTGTGCGACCGCCTGGTCGCGACCGGCGCGCGCGTGGTCGCCGTCGGTCGCAGCGAGGATCGTCTGCAGCCGCTGCTGCAGCGGCACGGGGCCGCACGCGTGGTGCCGCTCACCGCCGATCTGTCGAGCGACGCCGGTCGCGCGTCCGTGGTGGCCGCCGCCGAAGCGCTCGATCCGACGCCCTCGGTACTGGTGCTGGCGCATGCGCACGGTGCGTTCGGTCTGTTCGAGGAGCAGTCGCCGGAGACCCTGCGCGCGCTGGTCGAGACCAATCTGCTCGGTCCGATGCTGCTGATCCGCGCGCTGCTGCCGGCGCTGGGCCGGCACGAGCGTGCGTCGGTGGTCGCGGTCGGTTCCACCTTCGGCAGTCTCGCCTTCCCGGGATTCGCGGCCTACAGCGCGAGCAAGTTCGGCCTGCGCGGGCTGATCGAAGGTCTGGCGCGCGAATACGCCGATAGCGGCCTGCGGTTCCAGTTCCTCTCGCCGCGCGCCACCCGGACCGCGTTCAACACCCCGCAGGTCGAGGCGATGAATCGGGAAATGAAGGTCGCGCAGGACGAGCCGGCTGCGGTCGCGGCGCGTCTGGTCGATGCCATCGCCTCAGGTCGTCCGCGGATGCAGATCGGCTGGCCGGAAAAACTCTTCGCGCGACTCAACGGTGCGCTGCCCGGGCTGGTCGACCGCAGCCTCAAGGCGCAGTTGCCGATCGTGCGCCGTCACGCCCGCGCCTGACGCGGCATCGTCCATCACCTTCCAGGAGACTCCCATGATCCGCAAGCGCACGATCCCCGCACGCTCCCGCACGCTGGCCGTCGCCGGCGAACTCGCGCCGCAGGTGGCGTCGGTCCGCGACCGCTGGGCCGAGGTCAACTACAGCACCCCGAAGAAACAGCGAGAAGCGGCGTTCGAATCGCTCGCCAAACAGGCCGCCGCGGCGCGCGCGGCGCAGCCGAAGGACGCCGCCGCGCTGATCTGGGAGGGCATCGTGCTCTCCAGCTATGCCGGCGAACGCGGCGGACTCGGTGCGATGAGCCTCGCCAAGCAGGCCAAGGCCGATTTCGAACAGGCGATCAAGCTCGATCCGACGGCGCTCGGCGGTTCGGCCTACACCAGTCTCGGCGTGCTCTATTACCAGGTGCCCGGCTGGCCGGTGGGCTTCGGCGACGACGACAAGGCGCGCGAACTGCTGCGCAAGGGACTGCAGGTGAACCCCGACGGCATCGACGCCAATTATTTCTACGGCGACTTCCTGCGCGATCAGGGCGATTGGTCCGGCGCCGCAGCGGCGCTGCAGAAGGCGCTGGCCGCACCGCCGCGCCCGGGTCGCGAGCTGGCCGATCAGGGTCGGCGTCGGGAGGCCAGCGAACTGCTGGCCAAGGTCCGCGCCCACCTCGCCGCGCGCTGAGCGCACGCGCCGTCGCCGCGGCCCCATGCATTTGCGGGGCATGCATTTGCAGGGCATGCCCTTGCAGAGCATGCCCTTGCAGGGCGTGCGCCTGCGGAGCATGCGCTTGCGGAGCATGCGGCGCGGCGCCACACTCGATCCATGCGCATTCTGCTGGTCGAAGACGACGCATCCCTGGGCGAAGGCCTGCGCACCGCGCTGCGGCGCGCGGCCTATACCGTCGACTGGCTGCGCGACGGTGCGTCCGCGCTGGCCGCGATCCGCGACGGCGGCATCGATCTGGTGGTGCTGGACCTGGGGTTGCCGCAACTGGACGGCATCGAGGTCATCCGTCAGGCCCGCCGGCTCGGCGCCGACGTGCCGATCCTCGTGCTCAGCGCGCGCGAACGCCCCGGCGACCGTGCGCAGGGCCTGGATGTCGGCGCCGACGATTACCTCGGCAAACCCTTCGATGCGCGCGAACTGCTGGCGCGGGTACGCGCGCTGCTGCGTCGCACCGGCGGCCGCGCCGACCCGGTGCTGCGGATCGGTGCGCTGACCCTGGATCCGGCGCAACTGGCGGTGACCTGGCGCGGGCGCATGCTCGATCTGCCGCGTCGCGAGTTCGCGCTGCTGCGCCTGCTGATGGAACAGCGCGGACGCCCGATCACCCGCGAATCGGCGCAGCAGCGTCTGTACGGCTGGGACGAGGACGTCGCCAGCAACGCGCTCGACGTGCACATCCACGCCCTGCGCAAGAAACTCGATCCCGCGCTGATCCGCACCCTGCGCGGGATCGGTTACGCGCTCGACGAGAAGGTCGCGCAGGGCGACGCCGATGTCTCGCCTCAGGGCGCCGAATGATGTCGATCCGGCGCGCGCTGCTGCTGTCGATCCTCGGCGTGACCAGCGTGGTGCTGCTGATCGCCGCGGCCTTCAGCTATCGCGCCGGCCTTCAGGAAGCGGGCGAGCTGTTCGACGCCAAGCTCGCGCACTCCTCGCGGGTGCTGATGAGTCTGGTCGACGAACCGCTGTCGGATCTGGACGGCCGCGATCACGCCACCGATGCCGATGCGCGCGTGATCCGGGTCTGGCACGGCCGTGCCGAAGGCGTGGGCGAGGACCTGGCCTTCGCCGACGGTCACGCCTACGAAACCAAGCTCGCCTTCCAGGTGCGCGACGCGCGCGGCATCCTGCTGCTGCGTTCCGACAGCGGTCCCGCGCAGCCGCTGGCGGCGCTGAAGCCGGGCTTCGCCGACCGCACCATCGACGGCGAACACTGGCGCACCTTCACCCTGCGTTCGCCGTCCGGGCGCTGGTACCAGTCCGGCGAGCTGGCGGCGATCCGCGCGGAAATCGCCGAGGAGATCGCCCTCGGCACCCTGGTGCCGCTGCTGCTGGCGCTGCCGCTCCTGGCGCTGACGGTGTGGTTCGCGGTCGGCTGGGCCTGCCGCAGTCTCGAAGAGGTGTCCGATGCGGTCGGCCGGCGCGAGATCGAGCGCCTGGAACCGATCCGCCTCGCCCGCGTTCCGCGCGAGATCCAGGGGCTGGTCGCCGCACTCAACGATCTGCTGCAGCGGCTGGGCGACGCGCTTGCGCGCGAACGTCGCTTCACCGCCGACGCCGCGCACGAACTGCGGACGCCGATCGCCGCGCTGAAACTGCATGCCTACAACCTGCGCGACGCCGGCGAGGACGAGCGCGAAACCGCGCATGCGCGGCTGGACGCCGGGATCGAACGCATGGAACGACTGGTCGCGCAATTGCTGGCCCTCAGCCGGATCGAGAGCGGCGCGGCGCGCGCGCCGTCGCGGCAGGCGATCGATCTGGCCGAGGTCGTGCGCCGGTTGCAGCGCGACCACGCCGAACTCGGTGCGATCGACGACAAGCATCTGCGCTTGACCCTGGCGCCGGCGCCGATCGTCGGCGAGCCGTCGGCGATCGACGCGCTGGTGCGCAATCTGATCGACAACGCGGTGCGCTACGCGCCCCCTGCCGGCGAGATCGCGGTGTCCACCGCGCGCGCAGGCGACCGCGCGCGGTTGGTGGTCGAGGATTCCGGTCCCGGCATCCCCGAGGAGGCGCGCGAGCGGGTGTTCGCCCGCTTTCAACGTGAACTGGGCAGCGGGGTCGAAGGCAGCGGCCTGGGCCTGGCGATCGTCGCCGAGGCGATCCAGTTGCACGGCGGTGACATCGCCCTCGACACCTCGCCTGCTCTCGGCGGCCTGCGCGCGACGGTGACGCTGCCGGCGGCGTAGAGGCCGATGATCCCGCGTCGGCGGCGAAGCCCGCTTCTGGCGAGCCCGATCGCATGCTCTCCCGCCTTCAGGGCCGAGCGAGGGGGTGCCTGGCGTTCCCGCGATCTCTCCCGATGACCGCAGGCGCCACGGCGCCGCCGTCGTCGGGTGCCTCCAAGCTTGCCCACGTCTGAACGGAATCTCTCGTTTTCGGCCCCTGGCTCGCCGAGACAACTTGGAGATCACGCATAAACATTGGAATTTGAAGGATAAATTCAAACGAGAGAGAGCCGTGAACGAGCCGAGAGGATTCGCCGGGCCGCGGCTGCAACAGTGGCGCCCGTTCGCGGTGCCGCCGTCGCCGGCGTGCCCCGCGCAACCCGATCTTCACAGCCCCTCTCTCGATTCCAAGGAAAGCGTCCATGTCCAAGCTCTACAGCAAAGACGGCAATATCTTCACCTTCGGTGTGCACGGTACGGAGAACACCCGGGACAACATCCGCGCGGCCTCCGGGCGGATCAGCGGCGAAGTCGGCAAGACCACCGACGGCGCGAACCTCTGGGACAACGGTTTCGACTGGCAGGCCAGGACAGGTCCAAGGGGCCATCCTGCGGCAGGGACCGCTCATCTGCACAACAAGGTGGACGACCGCCGGATCGCCGCCGAGCGCCTGGAGGACTACGTCGTCGACCGCGTCGTCAATGCGGCCGCCAACAACAAGATCAGCAAGGGCGAGCCGCTGGTGATCAATCTGGTGGGCTTCAGCCATGGTGGCAACGTCTCCTTCCAGGCCGCCGCGGGCATCGCCCAGGAGTTGAAGGAGCGCGGTTTCACCAATCTCGCGATCCACGTCAATACGCTGTCGACCCCGGCCTACAACCAGCAGACCGGGCACCCCGACTGGGGATGGCCCCACCGCAACCACGCGCAGCCCAATCCGGAGAGTCCGGTCAACGTCAAGCGCCAGCTCGACGCGCTCGGGGTGCGGTTCGCGCACACCCATCTGGGGATCGAGCAGGACGGCGTCGCCACTGCCGCGGGGGGGAGGGATCGCTACGACAACAACGGCGTGACCCGGCAGCAGATGCTGCCCGCGCTTCACAACGATTTGAATCCGGTGGATCGCACCATCAAGAACCACGGTCTGCTGCAGGACAACCCGGGTTACATGCAGCGGGCCGCCGACTTCATGGAAAGCCGCTTCAATGGCCTGGCGCCGCCGCGGACCCGTGCCGCCGCCGAGCTGGACGGCACCACCCCGGTTGCGCTCGCCCACAACGGCGACACGCCCCGGCCGACCACGACCAACCCGCTGTCCGATACTTCGTCTCGGCAGATGCTGGCCGGGATCGAGCCGCTGCGCCCGGGCAACGGCAACACGATGCTCGACGTCATCAACGATCGCTACTTCAACATCGGCGGCAATCAGGTGCCGAATCAGTATGCCGATCGCATGCAGGAACTGGTGAAGCAGTTGGAGTCGCCGCAGTTCACCGTTGCGCAGAACCGCGACCAGGCGGCTGCGGTGATGCAGGCCGCGATCGACGGCAAGTTCAAGCTCGACGAGCCGATCCACGCGGGTTTCGGCGCCAGGGACAATGTCTTTGCCATGCAGGGCACGGGCGATGCCGCCAACCGGGTTGCGGTGCCCTTGGCGGAGACCAACGGCGCGATGCAGCGGTTCACCGAGATGGTGACGGCGCGCGCGCAGGAACAGGTGTCGTCGCCGCAGATCGTGGCGCAGGCGCCGACCCAGGACACCGAGCAGCGTCGTCCCACGATGGCGGTGTGATCGGGCGTGGTCGTGAAGACTCCGCGGCGGTGTCGCCGCGGAGTGTCACGTCGATGCAGGGCGCTCCCGGAATCGATCGCCGGGCGGCGCAGGGCGTTCAGCCCGGCAGCGCCAGATCGTCCAGCATCGCGCGCAGGAAGCGTGCGGCCTCGCCGCCGGTGCAGGCGCGGTGATCGAAGGTCAGCGACAGCGGGATGACCTTGTGCGATTCGAAGCCGCCGATCACCGGCGTGATCTGGTGGCGCGCGCGGCCGGCGGCGACGATCGCGACGCAGGGCGGCACGATGACCGGCGTGGCGTAGCGGCCGGCGAACATGCCGAAGTTCGACAGCGAGATCGTGTAGCCGGTGAGTTCGCTGGCCGGAAGGCTGCGTGCCTCGACCTGCGCGCGCAGCCGGTTGATGCCCTCGCGCACACCGCCGGCGTCGAGCATGTCGGCGTTGCGCAGCGCCGGCACGAACAGGCCGTCGTCGGTGTCCACCGCGATGCCGATATCGACCTGCGGATGCAGGGTGCGGGTGAGATTGTCGCCGTCGAACCAGGCGTTGAGCGCGGGCACCGCCTTCGCGGCGACGCAGATCGCGCGCACCAGCCGTGCGGTCATGTCGTTGCCGTGCGACCAGGCCTGGATGTCGGCATCGTCGGTGAGCGTGGTCGGGACGACCTTGGCATGCGCGTCGGCCATCACCCGCGCCATGTTGCGACGCACGCCCTTGAGCTGTTCCGGCTGGCCGCTGACCGACACCGACGGCGGCTGCGTGCGCATCGGCTTGCCGCTGGCGGAAAGTTGGGTGCGCTGTTGATCCTCCCTTCTCCGACCGGGAGAAGGTGCGCCGGCGGCGGCAGCCGCCGGGGCGGATGAGGGTCGGAGTGCCGACACGTCCTCACCCCCGGCCCCTCTCCCGGTGGGAGAGGGGCGCAGCAAGGAACCATCGGCCGCCGC
>JBIJAD010000365.1:0-4014 GCA_044345955.1 Lysobacteraceae bacterium | reverse complement strand
GGCGATCACGATCACGCCCTCGCCGCCCTCGAAACCGTCCATCTCGACCAGCAACTGGTTGAGGGTCTGCTCGCGCTCGTCGTGGCCGCCGCCGAGGCCGGCGCCGCGATGGCGGCCGACCGCGTCGATTTCGTCGATGAAGATGATGCAGGGGGCGTGCTTCTTGGCCTGCTCGAACATGTCGCGCACGCGGCTGGCGCCGACGCCGACGAACATTTCGACGTAGTCCGAACCGGAGATGCTGAAGAACGGCACCCGCGCCTCGCCGGCGATGGCCTTTGCGAGCAGGGTCTTGCCGGTGCCCGGCGGGCCGACCATCAGTACGCCGCGCGGAATCTTGCCGCCGAGTTTCTGGAACTTGCCGGGGTCGCGCAGGAATTCGACCAGCTCGGCGACTTCCTCCTTCGCCTCGTCGCAGCCGGCGACATCGGCGAAGGTGGCCTTGGTCTGGTCTTCGTTGAGCAGCTTGGCGCGCGAACGGCCGAAGGACATCGCGCCCTTGGTGCCGCCCTGCTGCATCTGGCGCATGAAGTACAGCCACACCGCGATGAACAGCGCGATCGGCAGCAGGTTCAGCAGCAGGGTGACGAAGATGTTGCGGCCGGACGCCGGCGGCTTCTGCTGGGTCTCGACCCGGTGATTGATGAGGTCGTTGATGAGATCCGGATCGCGCGGACTGTGGGTGACGAAGGTCGAGTTGTCCTTGCGCTGACCCCGGATGGTGACCCCGTCCTCCTCGATCACCACCTTGGCGATGCGGTCTTCCTTCACCTCGCGGACGAACTGGTCGTAGGTCAGCGCGCGCTCGGCGCCCGCGCCGGTGCCGGGCGGGGTGAAGCTCTGGAACACCGCCATCAGCACGACGGCGACGATCACCCACAGCAGCAGATTCTTGGCCAAGTTGTTCATCCTTACGCTGACATCGTCCGGTGAGAGACGACGGAGGGGGGAGCACCCGGACTGCGGCGGTGGGACGGCCCGTTCACGGGGCCGGTTCCGCGCGCTTGCCCTGGGCCAGAGCATAGACCTCGGGAGAGCGTCTGCGCGAGGCGGCGGGTTTGCGGATCACGACACGGTCGTAGCGACCACGCAAGGCCCGGACGTAATCGTCGAACCCGACCCCCTGGAACAGCTTGATCAGGAAGGCGCCGCCGGGACGCAGGTGGCGGTCGGCGAAGTCCATCGCCAGCTCCGCCAGATGCATCGCCCGCGGCAGGTCCACCGCGTCGACCCCGCTCATATTGGGGGCCATGTCGGAGAGCACAAGGTCCACGGGCTGGCCGTTCAGCAGGGCTTCGAGCCGGGCCAGAACCTCGTCCTCGCGGAAATCGCCGTGGATGAACTCGACTCCGGCCAGGGTGGGCATGTCCAGGATGTCCAGGGCCAGCACCCGGCCGCTGTCGCCAAGGGCCTGGCGGACCCATTGCGACCAGCCCCCGGGAGCCGCACCCAGATCGACGACGACCATCCCGGGCCTGAGCAGGCGGTCGCGCTCGACCAGTTCCTCCAGCTTGTAGGCCGCACGCGAGCGCAAGCCCTCCGCCTGCGCCTTCTTGACGTAGGGGTCGGAGAAGTGCTCCTTGAGCCAGCGGTGGCTGCTCTTGCTGCGGGCCATGCGAGGGATACGGGACGGGGCGGCCGACGGAGGCGGCGGCGCGCCGGGAGGAGGGGTCGGTCATGATACCCTGCCGGACCCGCACTTCCCCGGCGCCTTCGGCGCCTGCCGCATGCCGACGACCCTCACCAGCGCGCAGAACCGGTTCCTCCGCGGCCAGGCCCATGGCCTGAAGGCGATCCTGCAGGTGGGCGCGCGGGGTGTGACCGATGCGGTCGCGGCCGAACTCGACGGGGCGCTGGAGCACCACGAGTTGATCAAGGTGAAAGTGGCGGCCGAGGACCGCGAGGCCCGCGACGCGCTGATCGCCGAACTGGTCGAACGCAGCGAGGCCGCCCTGGTCCAGCGGATCGGCAACGTCGCGGTGCTGTACCGCCAGAGCCGCGACAAGCGCCAGATCGTGCTGCCGCGGGCGTGAGACGATCGCGACCGGGCCGGCGCCCGGTCGCTCTTCGAGGATCCGGCCCATGCAACTGCATCTCGAACGCCCCGACCACACCTATTTCCTGCGTGGCGCCAACGGCACCTCGGCGCTGGTCAACGACCGTCGCCTCGGCGCCAGTTTCATCCTCGCCCCGGATCGGCTGATCGAGGCCTGGCCGGTGCGTTCGATCGCGGACCTCACCGCGGCCGATCTGGAACCGTTGCTCGCTCTGGAGCCAGAACTGGTGCTGCTGGGCAGCGGCGAGCGTCAGACGTTCCCGCCCCAGGCGACGATGGTCGCCTGCCTCGGACGCGGTATCGGACTGGAGACCATGACCAACGCCGCGGCCGCGCGCACCTTCAATGTGCTGGCGGGCGAAGGCCGGCGCGTGGTCGCAGGCTTCACGATCGGCTGAGACACGGCAGATGTCGGTCTTCGCTCGCATCCTCGGGCTGGGGCTGTTGCTGGGCCTCGCCGCCTGCGCCGCCCTCGCCCCGCCCAAGACCCGCTATGCGCGCTGGCTCGACGCCGGCCACCGCGGCGAAGTCGAACACTACGCCGACTACCTGCGCAGCGAAAACGTGGGCGATGTCGTGCCGATGCCGGCGCTGACCCGCACCGCGCGGCGCTGGCGCGTGTGCGGCAACCTGGAATTCGCGGTTCCGCCTGCAGAATTGCGGCCGAACATGCCGCCGACCCTGCGCCTGGTCGCGCGCCTGCGCGACGAAGGCATCCTCGACCCGGCGATGGCGCGTTCGGTGTATCGCGACCCGGCGATGAACGCCTGCGCCGGCGGCAGCGCGCGCAGCCGGCATCTGCAGAACCGCGCGATCGATTTCGACTTGCCCCGACGCGGCGACAACTTCGAACGCCTCTGCGCGTTCTGGCGCGAACACGGCCAGGCGCTCGACATGGGCCTCGGCTTCTACACCCCGACCGCGATCCACATCGACACCGCCGGTTATCGCACCTGGGGCGGGGATCACACCTGGCGGACGTCGTTGTGCACGCGCGAGACCGCTGCTTCCGGTTAGCGCGGCCGTCGCGGCGGTCGGCGAATGCGCAGGATCGGAGTCGCGGCGATTACCGCCTCGGCAGATAACTCAGCGGATCCTGCGGCCGTCCGTCGTAGCGAATCTCGAAGTGGAGCATGTCGCGGGCGGCACCGCTGCGGCCCATTTCGGCGATCTGTTCGCCGGCGCGGACGCGCTGGCCTTCGTTGACCAGACGCGCGCGGTTGTGGCCGTAGGCGGATAGCCACTGTTCGTCGTGTTTGACGATGATCAGTTCGCCGTAGCCGACCAGGCCGCTGCCGGAATACACGACCACGCCGTCGGCGGCGGCGCGCACCGGGGAGCCGGCGGCACCGGCGATGTCGATGCCCTGGCGGGTCGGGTCGCCGGCGGCGAAGCGGCCGATCAGGTTGCCGTCGGCCGGCCAGCGCCAGGCGAACGCGGCGGCGACCGGCGCGGCGGGCGGTGCCGTGGTCTGGTTGCCGGTCGTGCTGCCGGTCGTGCTGCCGGTCGAGGCCGGCGGGCGGGTCGCGGGCGGTTGCGGCCTCGCGGGTGTAGGCGTGGACGGACGCGGACCGGCGACCGGCGGTGTCGATGGTCTTGCGACCGGCGGCGCATCCCGGCGCGGCGCCGGCGGCGTCAGGCGCAGGCGCTGTCCGGGATAGATCGTGTACGGCGGCGCGATCCGGTTCCACATCGCGAGATCGAGCGGACTGATGCCGTGACGGGTGGCGATGCGGTAGAGCGTTTCGCCCTTGCGCACCACCGTGCTGGCGCCGGGTTTCGGCGGCGATGGTTTGCGCGACTGCGCGGGGCGATCGCGCGGGGTTTCGCGCACCACCACCGAGGTGCCGCCGCAGCCGGCGATGGGAAGGATCAACAAGAACACCATCGCCAACGATGCGACCGCGCCGAGCATGCGGGCCGCCGCGCCCGCTGGCGTCCGCGACGTGTGTCCGTTC
>JBIJAD010000055.1:0-14589 GCA_044345955.1 Lysobacteraceae bacterium | reverse complement strand
ATCGGCATGGCGCTGATCGACGCCATGATCGGCTTGTTGCCGCTGGCGCTGTTCGCCGGCTTCGCCTGGATCGGAGTGCTCGCCTCGCTGCAGGTGGCGGCGCAGACATCGGTGCCGGCCTGGGTGCGGGCGCGGGCGCTGTCGCTGTACATCGTGGTGTTCTCGTTCGGCCAGGCGATCGGCAGTCTGCTCTGGGGTGCGGTCGCGCAGCGCACGTCGATCGACACCGCGCTGCTGGTCGCGGCGTCCGGCGCGGTGCTGTCCGGCCTGATCGCGCTGCGCCTGCGCATCGCCGGCGCCGAGCAGCTCGATCTCACGCCTTCGGCGCACTGGCCGCAGCCGGTGGTGACCGACGAAGTCGCCGGCGATCGTTCGCCGGCGGTGGTCACGATCGAATACCGGATCGCGCTCGAACGCCGGTACGAATTCCTCGCGCTGATGGCGCAACTGGGTCATGTACGCCGACGCGACGGCGCGCTCGACTGGCAGATCGTCGAGGACACCGCCGAACCCGGCGCCTACCTCGAAGTATTCCGCACCGGCTCCTGGCTGGAGCACCTGCGCCAGCACCAGCGGGTGACCGCCGAGGATCGCGCCCTGCAGGAACGCATCGCAGCGCTGCATCTGGGCCCCGAACCGCCGCGCGTGCGGCACTACGTCGGCGGCGAGCCGGGCAGCGCGATCGCGCCGCACGGCCCGCAGCCGGACGCCTGACAACGACGGAGACAAGCGCATGCACTGGAAATTCGTCGCCGGGCTCGGACTCGGCTTCCTGATCGGGCTCGGCTGCGCCGTGCTCGGTATTCCTTCGCCCGCACCGCCGGTGTTCGCCGGCGCGCTGCTCGTGGTGATGATGACCTCGGGTTATCTGCTCGCCGATCGTTTTCTCGCCCGACGCGCCGCCACCCAGGCGTCGCGCTGCGGCGGCCCGCAGGGCCGCTGAAGGAGTCCGCCATGACCCTGTTGATCGTCGGTTTCGTGCTCGCGCTCGCGATCGGTGCGGGCTGTCGCCTGCTCGATATCCCGGTGCCGGCGCCGCCGCGCCTGGAGGGCGCGCTGCTGGTGGTCGCGATGACCCTCGGTTTTCTGGCCGGCCAACGCTGGCTGATGTAAGCGGGACGCCCTCGTTGCGGATGCCGGAGCCCTGTTATACCGCGCCGTCCATCAAGCCTTCGCACCCTCGCAGCAAGAGATGGCTTGTGCGCATCCGCCGAGCATCGACCATGTCGTCGACGTTGCCGTCGTCCCCGACGGCGCATCGCTTGCGACCGTAGCGCTCCGCGCCGGTCCGCTTTGCCCTGCGGTGCCCCGTTCGTGCCCGTGCACCTTTGCGCGCTTATCCATCGTTCGTGCGCGTGCGCCGTGATCGTTCGGAGCTTGCGCCGTGCGCGCGCTGCGGGCTGCCCGTCGACATCGACGGCAGCCTGCGACGCGCTGCGTCGAGATGACCTTTCGCGGACGCTGCCGGGATGCGGAATCCGTGCGTGGATGCAATCGGCTCTTGCGTCCACTGCGAATTCCACGAACCGATCGTCGCCCGTAGAGTGTTTCCACCCGCCGGCTCGCCGGCATCATCGAGAGAAACGATCATGAACGAGAAGAATGCTTCGAATGTTGCGAACACGTCGAACGAGAATGGCATCCGCATGCTCACCGTCGAGGAGTGCGCGGCGGTGTCCGGCGGCGCCAACCCGATCTACATCGGTGGCGGCGGTTCCGGTACCAATCCGCTGTATCGTCCCGGTCCGTGATTCCGCAGCGGCATCGGACCGCAGCGCTCGCGCCTCGGTCCGATCACCCGAATCCCGTACGCCCGGCCCGCGAGAGCGCAGCCGGGCGTTTTCGCATTCCCGCCCCGGCGGCGCCGTTCCGTCTACGGGGCGGTCGCGTCTCCCGGAGCAGGCGCGGCCTGCGTCTGCTCCTCGAAAGCGTGCACCTCGGAACACGACAGGTTCTGCAGCAATTCCGGGACATGCTCGACCATGTAGCCGCTGAGGGTGCGAACGCGGGTGTTGGGGCGCATGTCGGGATGGAACAAGAGCCAGAGCCCGACCCCGTGGTCTCTCTTCGGCTCCGAAATGCGCACCAGATCGCGATGATGCACCGCCGCGAAACAGGGCAATACCGCCGCGCCCAGGCCCTGCGCCGCCGATTCCATCATCGAGAGAACCGAACCGGTGCGCAGACTCGGTTTCGCCTCCGGCGCCACGGCCCGAAGCCATTGCGCCATCGGTCTGCCCGGATCGTCGTCGATCGCGCCGATCCACGGCAACTCGGTACCGAGCGTCCCGGATGCCTGCCGGTCGGCCAGTTCGCGATGGACGTAGGCAGCCACCGCGACGTCGACCAGCTTGCGTCCGACCAGATCGTCGGGCGGTGATGCGGTGATGCGGAGTGCGATGTCGGCCTCGCCGCGGCCGAGATCGGCCAATTGGCGCGAGACATCGACCACCACCTCGATCTGGGGGTGCGCTTCCATGAAGCCCTTGAGCAATCGCGGCATCAGATGCCAGCCCAACAATTCGCTGGTCGCCACGCGGACGCAGCCGGTGAGACTGCCGTCGAATCCCTGCAGACGTCGTGCCGCGTTTTGCGCCGCGAGCTCCATCGCCTCGGCCGCCTCCACCACGAGATCGCCTCGGGGATTCGGCGTATAGCCGGTCCTGGATCGATCGAAGAGTGCGTTCCCCAGTCTTTTCTCGATGTCGTCCAGGCGACGGAACACGGTCGAATGCTCGATCTCCAGCATTCTGGCCGCGCCGCTGAGGCTGCCGCAGCGCGCGATCGCCAGGATCGTCCGCAGATCTTCCCAGGAGAGTCCGTCGGTGCGCTGATGCGATCTGATCTTCCGCATATCGGGAATTCCTGGTGACGATGGCTGCGACGACCATTTCCGCATCCGTCGGCGTACCGGCACGATCGACAGGGCACACGATGCACCGTGAGCGCGTTCGCAAGGAAGGAGCCCTATGCGCCCGTGGTCGCCGCAGATTGCGCAGCGACACCGGAGGCACGACACGGCGTCCAGGTCTTGGCCGAGTCTAGCGGGGCGTTGCCGGTCCGGCGGTGCCGGCCGCGGAAGGAAGCGTTCCGCGCAGGTGGTCCGTCCGGTCGCTCCCGGCCGGCCGCGACGGCATCGGGCGCCGGCGAACCCAGTGCAGGGCGCGGCGTGAGCCCTCAGCGCCGCGGTGCAGCCAGCGCCTCGATCAGGTAATCGATCAATCGACGGGTCCGTGCCGGCATCCGCCGGGTCGGCGGGAACATCGCGTACACCGCGGTCTCCGGCGCGCGCCATTCCGGCAGCACCTGCTCGAGTGCGTGCCGGGCCAATGCCTCCTCGACGATGAAGCGCGGCAGCAGCACGATGCCCAGGCCTCCGATCGCGGCCTGCATGAGGACCTCGCCGTTGTTGGCGCACAGCGGCCCGGTCGCGACCACCCGCACTGTCTCGTCGCCGCGGCGCAGCAGGGTGTGGCCACCGGTGGCGAGATAGCCGTAGCCGAGCCAGGCGTGCCCGGCCAGTTCGTTTGCATGGCCGGGGGTGCCGCGTCGGGCCAGATAGTCCGGTGCGGCCACCATCACCCGCGGCACATCGCACAACTGCCGTGCAACCAGGGTGGAATCGGCGATGTGCGCGATACGCAGGGTGACGTCGAAGCCGCCGCGTACCGGGTCGATGAATTCGTCCGACAACCCCACCTGCAGCTCCAGCAGCGGATTGTCGCGCTGGAATTTCGGCAGCAGCGGCGCCAGCACGCGCACGCCGAACGACATCGGCGCGTTGATCCGCAGGGTGCCGCGGATCTGGGTCTGGCCGTCGCGCACCCGCTGTTCGGCCTCACCGAGTTTGTCGAGGGCCTCGCTGGCCGACTCCAGCAGGATCCCGCCGGCTTCGGTCAGCGTCAGCGCACGGGTGGTGCGTACCAGCAACTGTGCGCCCAACGCCGCCTCGAGGGTCTGGATCTGGCGGCTGATCTTGGCGCGCGGCACGTCGAGCTTGCGCGCTGCGGCGGCCATGCCGCCGAGACGAGCGGTTTCGACGAAGGCGGTCAGGCAGGCGAGGCGGTCCATGCGGACGTTTTACCGCATCGCCGGCGGCTCCGGCATCATGTCCGCGGCATGCCGACCGCCTCCGCCCGTTTCCGCCTGATCTCCGGCAACCGCCTCGATGCGCTGGCCGCGCATATGGGCGCGCGGCTGGCGACGCCGGTCGATCCCGCCGACCCCGACAGCCTCGCGCCGGACGTGGTGCTGATCCCGCAGCCGGGGCTGCGCCATTGGCTGCAGCAGAGCCTCGCCGAGGCCCATGGCATCGCGGCGAATCTCGATCTGTGCACGCCCTCGGAGTTCGTCTGGCGACTGCTGCGCGCGGCGCATCCGACACTGCCCGAAGCCTCGCCCTGGGATCGCGAACACCTGCGCTGGCGTCTGTATGCGCTGCTCGGCGAGCAGGCCGCACTGCCGCCGCCGGTGCGTCGCCACCTGCGCCGCGCCGCGCAGACCGCCAACGGCGCCGACGCGGCGCTGGCGCGTTACGCGCTGGCCGATGCGCTGGCCGCGGCCTACGACCGCTACCAGGCCTATCGCCGCGACTGGCTGGAAGCCTGGGAGGCCGAGCCGTCGGCCGGTCGTCATGGAGGCGAGGATCGCGACGACTGGCAGGCGCAGATCTGGCGCGCACTGCGCCGGCGCGCGCCGGACGCGCCGCATCGCGCCGCGCTGCTCGCCGACTGGCTGGCGCGTCACGACCGCGACGGCGCGGCCTTCGTCGGCGCATCGCCGCCGGGCTTGCCGCCGCGGTTGTTCGCGTTCGGCACCCTGCACGTCTCGCCCGACGTGCTGCATCTGCTCGCGGTGGTCGGCCAATGGATTCCGGTCGATTTCCATCTGCCCACGCCCTGCGCCGAATACTGGGGCGATGTCGAATCGCTGCGCGAACGGCTGCGCCGCGACGGCGTCGGTGCGTTGCCGGCGGCGCTGGCCGAGGCCGATCAGGACAACCCGCTGCTCGCCGCCTGGGGTGCGGGCGGACGCGAGATCGTCGCGCGTCTGTTCTCCTACGACATCGTGCTGCCGCAGCGCGAGGTCGAACTGTTCCTGCCGCCGGGCCGCGACAGCCTGCTGCACCGGCTGCAGCAGGACGTGCTCGAACGTGCCGCGCCGCTGCCGTCGGCGTTCGAAGCCGACGACCGTTCTCTGCAACTCCACGCCTGCCACTCGAAGCTGCGCGAAGTCGAAGTGCTGCACGATCAACTGCGCGCGCTGCTCGACGACGACACTCGCTTCAATCCACCGCTGCAGCCGCACGAGATCGCGGTGATGGCGCCGGACATCGCCGACTATCTGCCGCTGGCGCGCGCGGTGTTCGGCGGGCTCGATCCGGGCGATCCGCGGTACATTCCGTACTCGCTGGCGGACCGTCCGCAGCGCCAGACCCATCCGCTGATCGCATTGCTGCCCGATCTGCTGGCGCTGGCCGACACGCCGCCGACCGCGGCGGGCTTCCGCGATCTGCTCGCGCTGCCGTCGCTGGCGCAGGCGCTGCCGTTGGACGCGGCGCAGCGCGCGAGGCTCGACGACTGGTTCGCCGCCGCCGGCATCCGCTGGGGCGAGGACGCGGCCGCACGCGAACGCGCCGGGGTCGGCCGCTGGCGCGAATACAGTTTCGAATTCGGCTTCGACCGGCTGCTTGCCGGTTACGCAGCCGGCGACGACGCGTTGCGCGCGCTGCCCGGCGTGCGCGATCCGATCGCGCCATTCCCGGAACTGGAAGGCGCCGACGCCGAAGCCCTGGATCGCGCGCTCGCGGTGCATCGGCACCTGTGCGCACTGGCCGAGTGGATGCGCACGCCGCATCCGGCCGCGGCCTGGCGTCTGCGTCTGGCCGAGACCCTGCGCGCGCTGCTCGCGCCGGTGCCGATCGACGAGCCCGAAGCGCAGGCGCGACGCATCCTGTTCGATGCGCTGGACGCTTTCGCCGAACAGGCCGCCGAAGCCGGTGCGCTGCCCGCGGCGCTGGTGCGGCGTGCGCTGGAAGAGATGCTGGCGCAGCCGTCGACGCAGCGGCCATGGCTGTCGGGTGGTGTGGTCTTCGCCGGCATGGTGCCGCTGCGCACGGTGCCGTTCCGGGTGATCTGTCTGCTCGGCATGGATGCCGAAGCCTATCCGCGGCGCGAACCGGGCAGCGATGTCGATCGTCTGGTCGATGCGATCCAGGGCCGCGCGCCGCGCCGTCTCGGCGATCGTTCGGTACGCGACGACGACCGTTTCCTGTTCCTGCAGTTGTTGTGCGCGGCCGGCGACGTGTTCTATCTGAGCTACGGTGGCCGCGACGCGCGCGACGGCAGCGTGCGCGAGCCCTCGCCGGTGATCGGCGAACTGCTCGACGCGGTCGAACGCATGCACGGCGAAGCCGCGCGCGAGGCAGTGTGCGTGTCGCATCCGCTGCAGCCGTTCTCGCCGCGCGCGTTCGGCGCCGGCGACGACTCAGCCGCGTCGCGCCGCTTCTCGTATCGCGAGGAGTGGCGGATGCGCGCGGAGCGGGACGTGACCACCGCGATCTTCGCGGCCGCGCCGCTGCCGCCGGACGAGGCGGAGATCGCGCTTCCGGATCGCGATGCGCTGCAGGCGTTCTTCGCCAATCCGGCGAAACACTGGCTGCGGACGCGTCTGGGCCTGCGGCTGCCCGGTGACGAAGACGAGCACGATGCGCGCGAACCGATGGGCGGCGATGCGCTGATGCGCTATCACGCCATCGACGCGCTGCTGTCCGCCGCCGACGCGGACATCGCCGATCCGGTCCCAGCGTTGCGCGCCCGCGCGCTGTTGCCGCCGGGCCGCGACGGCGTCGCGCTCGCCGCCGATGCGTGCGCGTTCGCGGACCGGCTGCGCGACGCGCGGAAGCAGGCGCTGGGTGCCGCGGCGGCGACGTGCGTCACCGGCGATGGCGGCGACGGCGCCGGCATCGCGTTCCGCTTCGACGATGTCCACGACGGTGCGCGCGTCGTGCTCGTCGCCGGCCGTCTCGACGGCAAGCGCCGGCTGCGCGCGCGGATCGATCATCTGCTGCTCGCCGGCGCGCTCGGCGAGGACGCGCGCACGCACCTGATCGGCCCCGACGGCAAGACCGGCCTGCCGATCGAAGCGGTGTATCGCGGCTTCGATCGCGCGACCGCGCGCGCCGCGCTGGAGGATCTGCTCGCGCTGTGGCACGAAGGGCGGGATGCGCCGCTGCCGTTCGCGCCGAAGTCGGCCTTCGCCTACGCCGCGGCCTGGCATGCGAAAGGGGACGCGGCGGTCGCGTGGAAAGCCGCGCGCGACGCCTATGCCCCGTTCCAGGGCGACGGCGAGCGCGACGATGCCTGGCTGCGGCTCGCGTTCCGCCCGCAGGGTCTGCTCGAAGATCGCGACAGTGCGCAGGCGCAGCGTTTCCGCGAGATCGCGGTACGCGTGTTCGACGCGCGGGAGCCGACGCCGTGACCGCGCCGCAGCGCGAACCGCAGGACGAAGCCGCCGCCGATCCCGGCCTGCGCCTGCCGCTGCATGGCGCGCGTCTGATCGAGGCCAGCGCCGGCACCGGCAAGACCTTCACCCTCGCCACGCTGGTGCTGCGCCTGCTGCTGGAGCGCGGCGCGGCGCTGTCGCGGATGGCGATCGTCACCTTCACCCGCGCCGCGACCCAGGAACTGCGGCAGCGCCTGCGCCGGCGTCTGCGGCTGGCGCGACACCTGCTCGATGCGCCCGACGAGGCCGCGCCCGGCGAGGCCGCGATCACCGCGGCGGTGCTGCGCGCGGCGATCGCTCGCGACGGTGCGACGCTGGTGCGACAGCGGCTGGAAGCGGCGCTGCTGCAACTGGACGAGGCCGCGATCGCCACCATCCACGGCTTCTGCCATCGCGCCCTGCGCGAATTCGGCTTCCGCGCCGGCCTGCTAGGCGAAACCCGGGTGATCGACGACGCCGGCGAGATCTGGAACGAGGTCGCGGCCGAGCTGTGGCGCGCCGCCGCCAATGTCGCCGATACCGACGTCGCCGATACCGACGCCGCGGTGTTCGGCGAAGTCGCCCCGACCGACGTGCATGCGCTGCTCGCCGCCTTGTGGAAAACGCCGGACGCGCTCGCCGCGGATCTGCCGGCGCTGTGCGACCCGCTGCGCATCGTGCATCCGCGCGCCGACGCATCCGCCGCTGCGGCTGCGCTGCACGCACTGCGCGATGCGGCATCGCGGCGTTTCGAAGCGACGATGATCCGCCGCGGCGAGTCCAGTCAGGACCAGTTGATCGAACGTCTGTGGCGCGCCACCGGCAACGAGGACTTCGCCGCTGCGCTCGGTGCGCGCTGGCCGCTGCTGCTGATCGATGAATTCCAGGACACCGATCCGCGGCAGTGGGACATCTTCCGGCGCCTGCATCTCGCGACCGATCCCGAACAGCGCTGGCTGTGCCTGATCGGCGATCCCAAGCAGGCGATCTACCGCTTCCGCGGCGGCGATCTGGCGACCTACCTGCGCGCCCGCGATTGGGTCATGTCCACCGCGGTCGATGCGCCGGACCGCGGCATCGCCGCGCTCGACGCCAATTACCGTTCGAGCCCCGCGTTGCTGCGCGCGATCGAAACCCTGTTCGGCTCCAGTCCCCTGCCGTTCGTCGAGGAGCGCATCCGTTTCCAGTCGGTGCGTGCGGCCGGCGCCGTGGCCGACGGCGATCTGCGTATCGCCGGCGCGCCGACGCCGGCGCTGACCCTGCACTGGCTGCCGCCGGGCGAAGGCCGCGGCGGCATGGGTGTGCGCGACGACGAATTCGCGATGATGACCGACGCCGCGGTGCGCGCGATCGCGCAACTGCTGCGCGAGGGGCAGGTGCGCGAAGATGGGCGTGAACGGCCGCTGCGTCCGGCCGACATCGCCGTGCTCACCCAGACCAACGATCAGGCCGCGACGATGCGCGCGGCGCTGGCGCGCGCCGGGATCGCCGCGGCCACGCTCGCCACCGCCAGCGTGTTCGCCGGCGAAGCGGCCGACGAGCTGCGCACGCTGCTCACCTCGCTGGCCGAGCCGGCCGACGAGGGCCGCTTCCGCGCCGCGCTCGCGACCCGGCTGCTGGGCCGCGACGCGGCCGCGATCGCCGCGCTCGACGCCGATCCCGAACGCGCCCAGCGCGAAGCCGAGCGTTTCGCCGCCGCGGCCGAGCTGTGGCGCGCGCGCGGTCCGCTGCCGGCGCTGCTGCCGTTCCTGCGCGATGCCGCACCGCGCTGGCTCGGCGAGGACGGCGGCGCGCGTCGGCTCACCGATGCATTGCATCTGGCCGAACTGCTGCAGGCCGAATCCGCATCGCGTCACGGCCCGGCCGAACAACTGCGCTGGTTCGCGCAACAGTGCGCTGCCGACGCTTCCGCCGACGAAACCCGGCAACTGCGTCTGGAAGCGGATGCGGGCCTGGTGCAGATCGCGACCATCCACAAGAGCAAGGGCCTGGAGTATCCGGTGGTGGTGTTGCCCTTCGTCGCCTGGCGCAGCGAAGGCGGCAGCCGCGGCCTGAGCCGCGACGACGCCTGCGACCCCGAGGGCCGTCCGGCGCGGGTCTGGCGCTGCAAGGGCGTGCTGGATGCCGACGATATCGACTGGATCGATGCGGCGGTCGAACGCGAGGAACGCGCCGAAGCGCAGCGCCAACTCTACGTCGCGCTGACCCGCGCGCAGCACGCGCTGCACGTGGTCTGGAGCCGCAATGCGCGCACCGAAACCACCGCGCTGCACTGGCTGCTGCACGCCGGCGAGCCGACCGGACGCAAGGCCGATCGGCTCGATCACGCCGGCATGCGCGTACGCATCGACGCGATCGCCGCCGTCTCAGACGGCAGCATCGCGGTGGAGGCGTTCGATCCCGATGCGCCCGCATTGCCCGCGCATCGCGCCGACGCGCAGGAGACCGCGGCGCCGCCCGCGCGGCGTCCGCGACGACGGTTCGCCGATGCGCCACGCCTGCACAGTTTCTCCTCGCTGCACGCGCGCAGCGCCGAGGACGACGGGGCATTCGACGACAGCGCCGCGCGCGGCGCCGACGACGAAACCGTGGCCGTGGCCGACACCGTCGCCGAGACCGACGATCTCGGCGGCACCGCCTTCGGCAACGCCGTGCACGATGTGCTGGAAGCGGCGGAGGCCGCGCTGTGGCGGCGCACGCCGGAGGTCGGCGAAGACCGCTGGCCCGCGGCCCAGCGCGCGCTGCTCGAACGCGCGCTGCTGCGCCACGGTCTGGCGCCGACGCCCGCGCATCTGGCGCAGACCGCGCGGCTGGTCTCGCGCGCGCTCAACGTCGCGCTGCCCGGCGGCGTGCGCCTGCATGCGCTGCCGGCGGCGCGCCAGGTGCGCGAACTGGGCTTCCACTTCCGCCTGCGCGGCGTGCGCACCGACACCCTCGATGCGCTGCTCGACGCCCACGGCCATCCGCGCCCGCGGCGCACGACGCCGCGCATGCTCGAAGGCCTGATGCACGGCTACATCGATCTGGTCTATCGCGACGACGTCGGCCGTCATCACGTGCTCGACTACAAGACCAACCGGCTGCCGGCCTACGACCCCGCTGCGCTGCGCCGCGCGGTGCGCGTCCGCGACTACGATCTGCAGTACCTGATCTATCTGGTCGCGCTGCGCCGCTGGCTGCGCCTGCGCCGCGGCGAGCGCCACGACGACGCGCGCGATCTCGGCGGCGCGGTGTATCTGTTCCTGAGAGGGATCGATCCGCGTGCGTCCGACGAGGATGACAGCGCCGCAGGCGAAGACCTTGCCGCGGCCGAGGTCGCGCGCCGCGGCGTGCACATCGATCCGGTGTCGCCGACGCTGCTGGCGGCGCTGGATGCGCTGTTCGACGGCGAGGTCGCGGGCGGAGGCGGACGGCGATGAGCGCGCACGATCGCGATGCCGTCGCCGCGCGCGCCCTGCAGCATCTGCAGGCCGAAGGCGCGCTGCGTACGGTCGATGCCGCGTTCGCCGAACTGCTGCGCGACCGCCTGCGCGCCGCGCCCGCGGTGGCGCTGGCCGGCGCGCTGGCGATGCGCGCGGTCGCGCTGGGCCACAGCAGTTTCGCGCTGCGCGATGCACCGGCGCTGCTCGATGCCCTCGACGTGCGCGCGACCCTGCCGGACACCGACGACTGGGCCGCGGCGCTCGCCGACAGCGCGCTGGTCGCGACCGATGCCGGACCCGCGTCCACGGCCCTGCTGTCGTTCGAACATGGCCGCATCGCCCTGCGCCGCTACGCACGCTACGAACAGGATCTCGCCGCGCGTCTGCGCGCGCGCGCTGCCGATATCCCGCCCACGCCCGACCCCGCGCATGCCGAAGCGCTGGCCGCGCTGCTGCGACGGATGTTCGGCGCCGATGCCGCGGACGCGACCGCACCCGATCGCCAGGCATTGGCGGTGTCGCTGTCCCTGAGCCGCCGGCTGCTGCTCATCACCGGCGGCCCCGGCACCGGCAAGACCACCACCGTCGCCCGTCTGCTGGCGCTGCACATCGCCGCCGCGCGACTGCGCGGCGCGCCGCCGCCGCGGATCGCGCTGGCCGCGCCCACCGGTCGCGCCGCCGCGCGCCTCGGCGAAGCGATCGACGCCGTGCTGCGCGCCGATGTCGCCGCCGGGCGGCTCGATCCCGACATCGCCGATGCGGTGCCGCGCCGCGCGCGCACGCTGCATCGTCTGCTCGGCTGGCGCCCGGGCAAGGTCGCGTTCACGCACCATGCCGCGCATCCGCTGCCCTGCGATCTGCTGGTGGTGGACGAAGCCTCGATGGTCGATCTGCCGCTGATGGCGAAACTGGTCGCGGCCACGCCGGCGCAGGCCACCCTGGTGCTGCTCGGCGATCCGGATCAATTGCCTGCGGTCGAGGCCGGCGATGTGCTCGGCGGCCTCTGCGCCGCGGCCGGCGACGGTCTGCACCTGACGCCGCGCGAAGCGGCCGCGGAGGATACCGCCCGCGAACGCGCCCTTCCGCTCGCCGGCGCGCGCGTGCACCTGCTGCGCGCCTGGCGGCAGGCCGACGCCGCGGGCCTGCAGGCGCTGGCCGACGCGGTGCGTCGCGGCGATCGCGAGGACGCTTTCGCCTGCCTGCGCGCCGACGATCCTGCCCTCGGCTGGGCCCAGGGCGACCCGCTCGCGCTCGCCGACATGCTCCGCCGCGAAGCCCTGCCCGCGTTCGAAGCGATCCGCGATGCCGACGACCCCGACCAGGCCCTGCAGCGCGCCGCGGTCCTGCGCATCCTTACCGCACTGCGGCGTGGCCCGTTCGGCGCCGAGGACTGGAACGCGTGGTGCGCCGACGCGCTCGGTGGACGCACGCCGTATTTCCACGGCCGGCTGCTCGCGATCGCCGCCAACAGCGAGCGTCACGGCCTGTACAACGGCGATCTCGGCGTGGTCTGGCGCGATGCGCGCGGCGAACCCGCTGTGTGGTTCGACACCGCGCAGGGCCTGCGCGCCTGGCGTCCCGCGCAACTGCCCGCGCACGCCTCCGCCTGGGCCAGCACCGTGCACAAGGCGCAGGGTTCCGAGTTCGAACGGGTGGTGCTGATCCTGCCCGCGTCCGACGCGCGCGTGCTCTCGCGCGAACTGCTCTACACCGCGCTCACCCGCGCCCGTCGTCGGGTACTGCTGTGGGCCGGCCCCGAGGCCATCGCCCGCGCGCTGGAACGCCGCACCTGGCGCGATTCCGGGCTGGAAGCGCGGCTGCGCGCGGACCCGTCCGCGGCCGTCTGACCTGCATCCGGGGGACGATCCGTCGCGTACAGGCAGGGGCCACGCGCGGTCCGCCGCGCTACCATGCCTGACCCCTCGGAGACCCCCGCATGTGTTCCGCCGACACCGACGATCATGACCACGCCCACGCCCCCGACGCGGCCCCCGACAGCGACGCCCGCCACGGCGTGAGCCGCGCGCAGGCCGAGGACGCCGTGCGCGTCCTGCTGCGCTGGGCCGGCGACGACCCCGCCCGCGAAGGCCTGCTCGACACGCCCAAGCGCGTGGTCAAGGCCTACACCGACTGGTTCAGCGGCTATGCCCTCGATCCCGAGGCATACCTCAAGCGCACCTTCGAGGAAGTCGGCGGCTACGACGAGATGGTCGTCCTGCGCGACATCGAGTTCGAGAGCCATTGCGAACACCACATGGCCCCGATCATCGGCAAGGCCCATGTCGGTTATCTGCCCAGCGGCCGCGTTGTCGGCATCAGCAAACTCGCCCGCGTGGTCGAAGCCTACGCCCGCCGTTTCCAGGTGCAGGAAAAGATGACCGCGCAGATCGCCCGCTGCATCCAGGACGCGCTGCAACCCCGCGGCGTCGGCGTGGTCATCGAAGCCGCGCACGAATGCATGACCACCCGCGGCATCCACAAACGCGGCGTCAGCATGGTCACCTCGAAGATGCTCGGCGACTTCCGCGAAGACGCCCGCACCCGCGCCGAATTCCTCGAACTGATCCGTGTGCGTGGTGCGGGCTGAGCGCACGCAGCCGAAACGTATCGCACGCGATGCGTTCGGTGCACCGGCTTCGTGAGCAGCGTAGGGCGGGCTCAAGCCCGCCCTGATCGAAGCCATCGCTGTGCGATCCGGGGCATACGCGGTGGTGTTGTTCTTTCGTTCGGCGGGCTTGAGTCCGCCCTGCGATTTCTTCGGGCAACATCGTGCTCGGTCGCCAGACGCGACAGAAACCGCTCCACCGCCACCCCGTCAAGTTCACGGGCGTGCCGAAGACCATTGGCATGGATATACCGGCGAATCCAGTACAGATAGGCCTTCTCGGTGCGCAGACTGTCGTGTTTCAACCGCAAACGGCTGCGAACTTCGTCCAACAAGCGGGGCCGCGCAGCACCGGCCTGCGTGTTGCCGGGAGGATCGACAGTTCCGGATATCGGGGTCTGCTTGCCGTGATAAGACATATCGGGGTCTCCGTGCCGTATATCCAGGCAAGATGACACCGGCTGCCGACAAGCGGCATCGGATCATGTCTCTGATTCTTGTAGGATTTCTCTGATTGACTGACCCGCACCGCCTGTGCCAGCCTCTGTGTTACACCCCAATTTGGGGTCTACTTGTAGTTAGGTGCGCTACCACGAGCCGCTGGCGCACTAGCTTAAACAGGCTCAAACCTTAGCTAAGGAGTCTGACATGTCCACATGGGAAAAACTGGATAACTTGAGCAAAAACATTGCGGAAGAGCCTTGGAGCCTTTATTGGCGAGAGATGAAGTCCGGAACGGAAACCTTCGAACATTTTCTTCATGAGCCATTGCAGCACGTCGCAGATGACTTTGATGAAGTAGACAAAAGCTGGACTGTCCAAACACAAATAATCGGACATGAAATTGGGCTTTATGCACACGCAGTTTGCTCTATAGCTCTGGTCGATCCAAGAAGGAAAACCGTTTTCCTCACTCTATACAAACATCCTCGTGAATGATTTTTATTCATTATTTTCATGTGTCTTAGATTCATCTTTGCGCACCTAACAATTCTGTCAGGAGCTTCCTGTCAACCCCGAGTGCATGATGGTCTTGCCTTGAGCGTCAGGCAGTCGCTGCCATTTCGTTGTCTCGCCTTG
>JBIJAD010000106.1:0-11064 GCA_044345955.1 Lysobacteraceae bacterium | reverse complement strand
TGAGCACGCGCGCACCGACGGTCGCGCCGCTGCGGGTCGCCGCCAGCCGTTCGCACCGCGACCCCCGCACCGAGGCGTTCATGGCGAAGATGGCGACGGCGATGGGCGAACTCGAAGCGATCGGCGTCGGTTCCTCGCTCAAGTTCTGCCGCGTCGCCGAAGGCACGATCGACGTCTACCCGCGTTTCGCCCCGACCAGCGAATGGGACACCGCTGCGGGTCAGGCCATCGTCGAGGCCGCCGGCGGCCGTGTGCTCGACGCGCAGGGGCGGCCGCTGCGCTACAACCAGCGGGACACCGTGCTCAACGGCGATTTCATCGCGTTGGGCGACCCGCATCTCGCCTGGCGCGATTGGCTGTGAAGCCGTCGAGGGAGTTCGCGCGTGGTTGATACCGACGCCACCCGGATCCAGCGCCTGCTCGCGATCATGGCCCGCCTGCGCGATCCGCAGGGTGGCTGCCCCTGGGATCTGCAGCAGACCTTCGCCACGATCGCGCCGTACACCATCGAAGAAGCCTACGAAGTCGCCGATGCGATCGATCGCGGCGATCTCGACGATCTGAAGGACGAGCTCGGCGATCTGCTGCTGCAGGTGGTGTTCCATGCGCGCATGGCCGAGGAGCAGGGCGCATTCGCGTTCCCCGATGTGGTCGCAGCGATCAGCGACAAGATGGAGCGCCGGCATCCGCACGTGTTCGCCGGCATGAGCATCGCCGACAGCGACGCGCTCAACGCGATGTGGGACGCGGAAAAGAAACGCGAGCGGCTGGCCAAGCAGGGCGATGCCGCGGACACGTCCGCATTGGCCGGCATCGCCCGCGGTCTGCCCGAATGGCAGCGCGCGGTGAAGCTGCAGAAAAAGGCGGCCACGGTCGGTTTCGACTGGCCCGGCCCGGCGCCGGTGATCGAGAAGCTGAAGGAAGAACTCGACGAGGTGCAGGCCGAGTTCGACGCCTTCGCCGCTGCGCCGCAGGACCCCGCGGTCCGCGAGCGGCTGGAGGACGAACTCGGCGATCTGCTGTTCGTGGCCGCGAATCTGGCCCGCCACGCGAAGGTCGATCCGGGCGCGGCCCTGCGTCGGGCCAATCACAAGTTCGAACGCCGCTTCCGCACGATGGAGGCCCTGGCCGCCGCCGACGGCGTGCGTCTGGCCGATCTGTCGCTGGAAGTGCAGGACGGATACTGGGGCCGCGCCAAGGCCGCGGAGGCCGGCGAGGCATGAACTGCTGGCGCCATCGCGACCGGGTCGCGGTCGGGGTCTGCACCGCCTGCGGCAAGGGCCTGTGCGGCGAGGACTGCGCACACGACGATCCCGTCGGGCTGCACTGCGACGAGAGCTGCGCGGCGCGTCTGCGTCGGCAGGCCGGGTCCGTCGATCCGCCGACGCCCTGGGGCTGGTCCGTTCTGCTGCTGGCGCTGGGCGCGCTGGCGCTGTACTACGGCTGGCACCAGAGCGAGTGGACGCTGAGCGTGCCCAACCTGCTCGGCCTGTTCTTCGTCTGGTACGGTGTCGTCCTGCTGCTGCAGCGGGCCGCACGCCGCCGCAAGTCCTGACGGGAGATGCCCATGTCCGGTTTTTCCAGCTTCCGCGAGTTTTATCCCTTCTACCTCGGCGAACACCGCAACCGCACCTGCCGGCGCCTGCATTTCGTCGGCACTTCGGTCGCGATCGTCTGCATCGTCGCCGCGATCGTCCGCGACAACCCCTGGTGGCTGCTCGCGGCCCTGGTGTCCGGCTATGCCTTCGCCTGGGTCGGGCATTTCTTCTTCGAGAAGAACAGGCCGGCGACGTTCAAGCATCCGTTCTATTCGTTCGTCGGCGATTGGGTGATGTACAAGGACATCCTGATCGGAAGGATCAGGTTCTGATCCGGCGATGTGATGGGGTCTGCCTGGATTTGTCATCCCGAGCCGCAGGCGAGGGACCTGCTTTTGAAGGCTGGCCTTGTCTCACGGCGCGCCTTCGATCCTGCTGTTCGGACCGCTGCGCTCACGACGCCGGCTGATCTCAGGTTTCCGGGAAAGCCCGGAATCTTTTCCGCGCTGGCGCGCGGGTGACTTTCTTTTCGAAAAGAAAGTCACCAAAGAAAACACGCAAGTCCGATTCAAATCTGCCAACTGACTTTTGGTCTGGATTTTTCGACAAGACATCCTTGTCTTGTCG
Organism: Lysobacteraceae bacterium; assembly: GCA_044345955.1. Taxonomy (GTDB): domain Bacteria; phylum Pseudomonadota; class Gammaproteobacteria; order Xanthomonadales; family Xanthomonadaceae; genus Lysobacter_I. The sequence goes on along the minus strand of JBIJAD010000106.1, from coordinate 8,899 downwards.
AAAAACGACGGACTTCCTGTCCGTCGCCCTCCGGGTCTCCGATTCCTGAGCCGTGCGCTGGATCGGACATGCGATTGATACCGATCAGAACGAGGAAAGCCGCTGCAAGAAAGACAGAGGCCTCTTTTTTCATTGAATTCGTGGGCATACCTCGCGCCAAGGTACATCGTGCACCCACGAATTCACTCCATGAAAATCAACCACGCCGCGATCGCGATCAGGGCCAACCCGGCGTAGTGGTTCCATTTCAGCGGCTGGCCCGGATACGTCGCCGAGAACACCGCGAACACCACCAGCGTGATCGCCTCCTGCATGCCCTTGAGCTGCGGGGCGGAGCAGCAGGCGCTGCCCCAGCGGTTGGCCGGGACCATCGGCGGTATTCGAAGAAGGCGATGCCCGGGCTCGCCAGGATCACCAGCGCCAGCGGCGGTCCGGTACTTGAGATCGCCGTATCAGGCGAAGGTCATGATGACGTTCGAGCACAGCAGCAGGAAGATCGGAACCGGGCGATCTATGGCGAAAGGCATGGCAGCTTCGGCGAGGGGTGTCGTGCGATGATGCGTGGCGGTTCTCTGGTTCGCAAAGACTGGGATGCCAAGGCATGCTCGCCCGACGGCCGGGCCGCAGGCCGCTGCGAACGATCGCCGCAGATGCCTGTCCACTGCATCCGCGGCCCGGCGTTCCCCGTACTCCGGCCGTCCGGCTCTGCCGTGCGGCCGACGCCCGCTTCGCCCGCCCGTTTCGCCCTTCCTGCCTCCCGACTGCCCCGACCGACCATGCCCAACTACCGCAAGTCCGGCCCCCGCATCCCCCGTTTCGCGATCGTGCTCGGCGTGCTCGCCGTCGGTGCCGCCGGCCTCTGGCTGTGGAAGGGCCGCGGCGGGGAGGAGGCCCAACGCTACCGCACCGCCGCGGTGGAGCAGGGCGACATTCGGGTGGCGATCTCCGCTACCGGCACCCTCGGCGCCCTGTCCACGGTCGATGTCGGCAGCGAGATTTCCGGCAAGGTCGAGGAGGTGCTGGTCGACTTCAACGACCGCGTGACCCGCGGTCAGGTGATCGCGCGGATCGACCCTACCACCTTCGATGCGCAGATCGCGCAGGGCGATGCCGCCATCGCCAGCGCCCGCGCCGCGCTGATGACCGCGCAGGCCAATCTGCGCAACGCCGAGCTGAGCTACAACCGCAGCCGCGAGCTGGCGGCGCAGAAACTCGTCTCCCGCGGCGATCTCGACCAGGCCCTGGCGACGCGCGACCAGGCCCGCGCCCAGGTCGCGCAGGCCGAGGCCCAGATCCGCCAGCAGGAAGCCTCCACCCGCAACGCCCGGCTCAACCTGGGCCGCACCGTGATCCGCTCGCCGGTGGACGGCGTGGTCCTGACCCGCGCGATCGAGCCCGGCCAGACCGTCGCCGCCAGCCTGCAGGCGCCGGTGCTGTTCAAGATCGCCGAGGATCTGGCGCGGATGGAGATCGTGCTGTCGGTGGACGAATCCGACATCGGCCAGGTGCGTGCGGGTCAGCCGGTCAGCTTCACCGTCGACGCCTATCCCGACCGTCGTTTCCGCGGCGAAGTCAGCCAGGTGCGGCTGTCGGCCGCCAACACCAACAACGTCGTCACCTATCCGGTGGTGGTCGCGGTCGACAACGCCGATCAGGCGCTGCTGCCGGGGCTCACCGCCAACGCGGAGATCGAGGTCAGTCGCCGCGAGAACGTGCTCAAGGTGCCGAACGCGGCGATGCGCTTCAAGCCGCCGGCCGATCCGACCGCCGCACCGGAACCGCCGCAGCGCGGCGGCGGCATGAGCGAGGAATTGCCGAAGATCGCGGCGTCGCTGAGGCTCGAACCCGCCCAGCAGGCCGCGTTCGACGAATCGCTGGCGAAGATGCGCGAACGCATCGCCGCGCGCAGCGCGGCGCCGCCGCAGGGCGCGCAGGGCGGTGGCAGCGCGCTGTTCGGCCGCATGCCCGGAGGCGGCGGCAATGCCCAGCCCGCCCGCGGCAATGCCAGCGGCGCCATGCGTCAGCGCATGCTCGAACGCTTCAACCAGCAGTTCGGTGGCTTCCGTGCCACTCTGCGCGAGGATCAGCGCACGGCCTGGGACGCGGCGATCGTCGCCCTCGTGTCCGCGCGTCGCGCACCGGTCCATGTCCTGGTCGACGGCCAGCCCAAGGCGGTGACGGTGCGGGTCGGTGCGTCCGACGGCAACAGCACCGAGATCGAAGGCGAGTTGAAGGTCGGTGACGAAGTGGTGGTCGGCGTGCAGACCGCGGAGCCCGGCAAATGAACGCGGCGGTCTCCGCGCGCCCCGCGCGGCCGGTGATCGAGACCCGCGGTCTCGGCAAGGTCTATTCCGCCGGCACCGAGGCCGAAGTGGTCGCGCTGCGCGATGTGGACCTGCGCATCGACGCCGGCGAGTTCGTCGCGATCATGGGGCCGTCGGGCTCGGGCAAGTCCACGCTGATGAACCTGATCGGCTGCCTCGACACGCCCAGCACCGGCACCTATCTGTGCGACGGCGTGGACGTGGCATCGCTCGATCCCGAGGAGCGCGCGCTGCTGCGCCGGGACAAGATCGGTTTCGTGTTCCAGGGCTTCAATCTGCTGGCGCGGATGAGCGCGCTGGACAACGTGGCGATGCCGCTGAGCTACGCCCGCGTGTCGCCGGCCGAACGCCGCCGCCGCGCGGCCGAGGCGCTGACTGCGGTGGGCCTGGGCGAACGCATGCATCACCGTCCGAGCGAACTGTCCGGCGGCCAGCAGCAGCGCGTGGCGATCGCGCGCGCGCTGATCCAGCAGCCGCCGATCGTGATGGCGGACGAACCGACCGGCGCGCTCGATTCGCGCACCGGGCAGGAAATCCTGGCCCTGTTCGAGCGCCTGCGCGACGCCGGCCACACCATCATCCTCATCACCCACGACGCCGAGGTCGCGGCCCACGCCGGCCGCATCTGCGTGATGCGCGACGGTGAGCTGCACGAGAGCGCGCCTCACGAGAGCGACGCAACCACCCCGGAGGGCGCGGCATGAACGACGCCGGACGCGACACCGCGACGCCCGCACCCGGCGGGCTCACCTTCATGGAAGTGCTGCGCACCGCGACCTTCGCCCTGCGCGGCAATTGGCTGCGCAGCGCGCTGACCTCGCTCGGCGTCATCATCGGCATCGCCGCGGTGATCGTGATGGTCTCGGTCGGGCAGGGCACCCAGGCGGAGATCGAGAAACTGGTCTCCGGCCTCGGCTCGCAGCGCCTGGACATCAATCCCGGCGCCGGCCGCGGTTTCGGCGGCGTGCGCATGAGCGCCAGCAGCTTCTACACCCTCAACGAGGACGACGCCGACGCGATCCGCCGCGAGGTCTCGGGCATCCAGTACGTCAGCGGCGTGCTGCGCGGCGGCACCCAGGCGGTCTACGCCGAGAACAACTGGTCCACGAGCTGGACCGGTGTCGAGGCCGACTGGTTCGAGATCCAGGGTTGGGAAATCGCCAGCGGCTCCGGCTTCGAGGCCGGCGATTACAGCGGCGGCGACAAGCACGCGATCATCGGCGAAACCATCCGTCGCGAGCTGTTCGGCGACGAGGAAGCGGTGGGACAGACGATCCGTCTCGGCCGCGTGCCGTTCACCGTCGTCGGCGTGCTCAAGTCCAAGGGCCAGGGCGGTTTCGGCCAGGACCAGGACGATCTGGTGCTGATCCCGCTGGACACCGCGCGCCGGCGCATGTCTAGCAATGCCGCGCTGCCGCCGGGCGCGGTGCAGCAGATCACCGTCGGTGTCGCCGATCCGGACGGCTTGTCGACGGCTCAGGCCGAGATCGAGGCCCTGCTGCGCCAGCGCCACAAGATCCAGCCCGGCGAGGAGGACGACTTCAACGTCCGCAATCTCGCCGAGATCGTCAGCGCGCGCACCCAGACCACCAAGCTGATGTCGTGGCTGCTCGGCGCGGTCGCCGGCATTTCGCTGATCGTCGGCGGCATCGGCATCATGAACATCATGCTGGTGTCGGTGACCGAGCGCATCCGCGAGATCGGCCTGCGCATGGCCGTCGGCGCCGGTCCGCGCGACATCCGCCGCCAGTTCCTCGCCGAAGCGATGCTGATCTCGCTGATCGGCGGCATCATCGGCATCGGTCTGGGCGTGGTCGGCGCGCTCGCGGTGAGCAAGGTCGGTGCATTGCCGGTCGCGCTCAACAGCCAGGTCATCGGCCTCGCCGCCGGTTTCTCGATCGCGACCGGGCTGTTCTTCGGTTATTACCCGGCGAGCAAGGCGGCGAAGCTCGATCCGATCGAGGCGTTGCGGCAGCAATAGAGCGGTCTTCCGACCGCCACCTTCGTTCCGAAGTCTCTGCTGTAGAGCGGATCGCAGATCCGCTGCACACCTTCGAATGCGCGCGACGCGGCTTTTCTCCCTGCCTTTGAAGGGCCGGGGAGGGGATGGGTTGCATTGCGTGTGGCTGTGCGCGCGCGATTGTTTTCGAATCACGAGCGAACCCATCCCCACCCCAGTCCTCCCCTTGAAGGGGAGGGTGTAAAACCGAAGCCGCATTGGAATCACGGTATCTGCATCGAGCGGTGCGTCAGGGCCTGAGGTATCCCCACGTTTTTTGCATGTGATCCAGTGGCTTTCGAGTTGCTGTCGCCTTTGCCATCCGGTTCTGGTCTTGATCTGCCGGGGCCCTGGTTGCGGCGGGGTTCGCGGATCAGGCCCGAAGGGCGCGCGGCAGGACGCCGCGCGTTTTTCGACAAGACAGGGATGTCTTGTCGAAAAACCCCGCGAAACCCGCGGACCCGGCGCGGAGCGCCGGGCGCAACCGATGGGGTGTGCTTTCTTTTGGTTACCTTTTCTTTTCACAAGAAAAGAAAAGTAACTCGCTCGCGGCAGCGAGCGAAACCAAGGGCCGAGAGGAAAGCCTGGACGATCGCCGCTGTCGAATCGATCAACAGCAGATCCCTCGCCGGTGGCTCGGGATGACAGAAGGTTGTCGAATCGACCTAACCCGTTGACCTGCCGGAGAAAAAAGTGGGGAGACCTCAGGCCAAGGCGCACCTTATGCGGGCTGACCGAACGCCGCGCGTACCGATGGCCGCGACAGCACCAACCAGGACCAGATGCCCAGCCCGGTGCCCAGCGGTGCGCTTAGCATGTTGAGGATGGCGACGACCCGGCACAGCCGATAGCCCCGATGCGCGACCAGGCGTCGCGCCGCCATCAGATTCAGCGCCATCACCGCGAGCAGCATCAGCGCGATCACGCCGTAGAAACCGGTCAACATCCACAGCATCGCCACGCCGTCGGTATTCGGGACCTCGCGCAGCTCCGCGACCAGCATCGCGACCGCGAACAGCATCAAGGCCAGCACCGCCGCGACGCACAGGCCGAAGATCGCGTGGAAGGTCGACAGCAGGCCGAGTTGCCGCTGATCGTCGGGTGTCAGTGAATCCATGGTGCGTCTCTCTCCTGCGGTCGTGCCGCGTTGGCGCGGGTCATCTGATCGGGGGTGGCGGCTGTTTCGAGTGCGATGCTCAGGCCGTATCGACCGTGCCGGCGCCGCCCTCGAACGCGCGCCGCACGCTGTCGCGCGACAGCACCAGCAGCGTGAACACGCCCAGCAGGGTGCCCAGCGGCATCTGCAGCAGGTCGAGCGCGGCCACGATCATGCAGAACATCCGCCCGCGCCGCTGCCGCAGCCGGCGTGCGGCCATCACGTTCAGCACCATGCCGATCACCAGGATCAGCGCGAACACCGCGTAGAACCAGAGGAAGAGCTCGAAGAAGCCTTCCGGCGGCGGATTCGGTTCGTGCTTCATGAACTCGGGGCTCATGAAGGTGCGCATCATCGTGTAGTGGATGGCGAGAAAGCCCAGCCCGATCAGGCCGAGCCCGGCGAAGACGTAGTGCATGATCGACAGGATCCGCAGGTGATCGCGATCCTGTGGCGTGAGCGTGTCCATGACGGCTCCCCGTGCGTTCGGCCCGATCGGCATGATCCGGCCCGGTCCGATCATCGGATCGCGTTCGCCCCCGGTCAAGCGCCGTCGATGCTGCGCCGCGGCGCCCGCCGCGCGTGCCGGCGGTTATGCTGTGGTCCCCGCTCGCCGGAGCCGACGATGCGACCGCTGCTGCCCCTCCTGTTCGCGATGACCATCATGACCGCACACGCGCAAGCCGCCGGGCCCGCATCGCACGCGTCGCCCGATCCCACCCTCACCCCGCAACCCATCGCGCTGGTGATCCACGGCGGTGCCGGGGTGATCGATCGCGAGAAGCTCGACCCCGAACGCGAACGCGCGATCCGCGCCGACCTCGATCGCGCCCTCGACGCCGGTTACGCGGTGCTGGCCCGCCACGGCAGCGCGCTGGATGCGGTCGAGGCCGCGATCCTGGTGCTGGAGGAATCACCGCACTTCAACGCCGGCAAGGGCGCGGTGTTCGACGCCGACGGCAAACACCAGCTCGACGCCTCGATCATGGAAGGCCACACCCGCCGCGCCGGCGCGGTCGCCGGCGTGCGCACCGTGCGCAATCCGATCCGGCTGGCGCGCGCGGTGATGGAACGCAGCCGCCACGTGATGCTGGCCGGCGACGGTGCCGAAGCCTTCGCCGACACCCTCGCCGACATCGAGCGCGTGCCCAACGACTGGTTCGACACCGACTTCCGGCGCATGCAACTGGAAGAAGCCCGCGCACGCGAACGCGCGCAGACCCTGCATGAAGTGCCCGGCACCTATTTCGGCACGGTCGGCGCGGTGGCGCTGGATCGCGACGGCCGCATCGCCGCCGCCACCTCCACCGGCGGCATGACCAACAAACGCTGGAACCGCATCGGCGACTCGCCGGTGATCGGTGCCGGCACCTGGGCCGACGACCGCTGCGGCGTGTCCGGTACCGGCTGGGGCGAGTTCTACATCCGCGCCGCGGTCGCCCACGACATCTGCGCGCGCGTGGCGTACGGCGAGATCGCGCTGGCGACCGCGGCGCATCATGTCGTGAACGTGGTGGTGCCGGAACTCGGCGGCGACGGCGGCGCGATCGCGCTCGACCGCGAGGGCAACATCGCGATGCCGTTCAACACCGGCGGCATGTATCGCGGCTGGATCAACCCCGACGGCAGCCGCGGCACCGCGGTGTTCCGCAACGACGAACCCGAGGACTGAGTCCGCGCCGCGCATCGATCCGCACGCATGGATCTCGACACCTATCGCCGCCTGCGCACCGAAGCCCGCCGCCATGCGCGCCGCGCGCAGGACGCCGACGATCTGGTCCAGGACGCGCTGCTGATCGCCCTCGAACAGTGCCGCGACGACCCCGCCTGGCTGACCGGCGTGATCCGCCATCGCGCCGCGATGGATGCGCGCAGCGCGCTGCGCCGGCGCCGACGCGAGGCCGCCGTGGCGTCCGAAGATGCGCAGCCTGCAGCCGAACACGCGCAAGACCCCGCGCCGTCGCCCGCGGCCCTGCTTGCGCGCCTGCCGCCGTCCGCGCGGCGCGTGGCGGTGCTCGCCCTGCACGGCCTCGGCGCCGAGGAAATCCGCTGGATCCTCGGCATCGCCGACACCGCCTTCCGCCAGCGCCTGACCACGATCCGCAAGGCCATGGGCGCATTGCCCCCGGCCCAGCGCGGCGAAGCGATCGCTCTGGCCTACGTCCGCGACCCCGCGCGCAGCGTCGATCTGCAGTTCGGCCTCGTCCGTCGCGCGCTCAAGGCCGCCCTGCGCGGCGCTTCCGGTCGCGAGCCCCCCGGCCTCGGCACCCACGACGCCGACGGCCACCTCATCGTCGTGCGCGGTCGTGCTCACACTTCGCCCCGCGGCGGCAACGACTAGACGCGATCGGGGCGAACCCCGGCCGCATCCCTTCCTTCCACCCGGAGATTCCCCATGCTGACCCACGCCAAAGTCGGTGCCATCGTCTTCTTCGTCGCCGTGCTCGACCGCGCCGTCGACTTCTACCGCGACACCCTCGGCCTGCCCGTCAACGCCCTCGACGGCCACGACGGCCCCTTCGCCATGGCCGACGTCGGCGACCTCAGCCTCGTCTTCCTCCAGCGCGAAGCCCGCCCCGGCGACAGCCCGGTGGTGGTGTTCGCCCTCGATGGCGGCATCGACGACTACGCCGAAGCCCTCGCCGCCAAGGGCGTCGAGATCGTCGTCCCGGTCAGCGAAGCCCCCGACGGCGGCCTCACCCTCGACTTCCTCGACCCGGATCGCAACCTGCTCAGCCTCTACCAGCCCCAGGGCGCACCGCGCAGGCAATAAGCCCGAGCTTCAGCGCCTGCCGGCCCAAGCCCCCTTTGGACAAGGGGGGCGACGCCGCGCAGCGGCGGCGGGGGGATTTGCGGTTCGCGGCAGCCTCAGCCGCGTGCCTTCAGCCCCGCGAAGGCGGGGGGAGGGACCTGCTTCACCGGGAGCGACGTTGCCCTTCCAACCGCCAAGGTCGCCCCTCCGACCGGCAACGATGCCGCTTTTTTCGCCATCGCTGCCGCTCGGACCGGCAACGTTGCCCCTTTCACCGCCACGCGTGCCCTTCCGAGGGCCGACGCTGCCCCTTCCAGGGCCAACGATGGCGCTTTTTTCGCCATCGCTGCCCCTCCGGCCGGCAACGTTGTCCGTTTCACCGCCACGCGTGCCCCTCCGAGGGCCGACGTTGCCCCTTCCAGGGCCAACGATGGCGTTTTTTTCGCCATCGCTGCCCCTCCGACCGGCAACGTTGTCCGTTTCACCGCCACGCGTGCCCCTCCGAGGGCCGACGCTGCGCCTCCAACCGGCAACGCCACCCTGTAATGACCCAGCGGTTCCTGCACAGGTCAGGCCGCTGAAGCATACGCTTGAGCGGGGGTCTTCATGCCCAGCGCCTGATGCGGGCGCCGGTGGTTGTAGAACTGGATCCAGTCGCCGATCACACG
>JBIJAD010000054.1:0-14676 GCA_044345955.1 Lysobacteraceae bacterium | reverse complement strand
TTGTTGACCGCCGAGCCGAAGAACACCGGCGTCTGTTTGCCGGCGAGGTAGGCGTCCTTGTCGAACGGATGCGAGGCGCCTTCGACCAACTCGAGTTCATCGCGCAGTTCGGCCAGCATCTGCGCGCCGATCTTCGCCTCCAGTGCGGGGTCGTCGATCGAGGCGAAGATGGTCGAATCCTGACGGGTGAAATTGCGTCCGGCCTCGTACAGATGCACTTCGCCGGTGAGCAGATGGACGACGCCCTTCAGGCGCTGGCCCATGCCGATCGGCCAGGTGATCGGCGCGCATTGGATGCCCAGCACGCTCTCCACTTCGTCCAGCAGATCGATCGGCGGCTTGCCTTCGCGGTCGAGCTTGTTGATGAAGCTCATGATCGGGGTGTCGCGCAGGCGGCAGACTTCCATCAGCTTGATGGTCCGCTCCTCGACGCCCTTCGCCACGTCGATGACCATCAGCGCCGAGTCCACCGCGGTCAGCACGCGGTAGGTGTCCTCGCCGAAGTCGGCGTGGCCGGGGGTGTCGAGCAGGTTGACGATCCGGCCTTCGTACGGGAACTGCATCACCGAGGACGTCACCGAGATGCCGCGCTCCTTCTCCAGCGCCATCCAGTCCGAGGTGGCGTGGCGGGCGGCCTTGCGGCCCTTGACCGAACCCGCCATCTGGATCGCGCCGCCGAACAGCAGCAGCTTTTCGGTCAGGGTGGTCTTGCCGGCGTCGGGGTGGGAGATGATCGCGAAGGTGCGGCGACGGGCGGTCTCGCGCGCGACCTCGGTGAGGATTTCGGACATGGCGAACAGGCGCCGAGGGGCGCCCGGGAGGCGAAAGGAAGGGCGAGGATTATAGCGGCCGGGACGTCGCCGGGCCTGCCGCGGTCGCGGGACCGGCTACAGCACCACCGGCGGTTCCCCGCCCACGATCACCACATCGGCCGGGCGGCGGGCGAACAGGCCCACGGCGACCACGCCGGGGATCTGGTTCAGCTCGCGCTCCATGCCGACCGGGTCGGTGATGGCGAGGCCGTGCACATCGAGGATCCAGTTGCCGTTGTCGGTGACCACGCCGTCGCGCCAGACCGGCTGGCCGCCGGTCATCCGCAGCAGCTCGCGCGCGACCAGACTGCGCGCCATCGGGATCACCTCCACCGGCAGCGGGAAGCGGCCGAGGATCCCGACCCGTTTGCTCGGGTCGACGATGCACACGAAGCGCTGGCTGGCCTCGGCGATGATCTTCTCGCGGGTGAGCGCGGCCCCGCCGCCCTTGATCAGACGACGATGGCCGTCGCATTCGTCGGCGCCGTCCACGTACAGCGCCAGCGGGCCGGTGGCGTTGAGATCGAGCACGTCGATACCGAGCGCGCGCAGGCGTTCGCTGCTCTGCTCGGAGCTGGAGACCGCGCCGCGGATCCGATCCCTGATGCGGCCGAGGCCGTCGATGAAATAGGCCACGGTCGAGCCGGTGCCGACGCCGACGATCATGTCGTCTTCGACGTATTCGATGGCTTTTTCCGCGGCCAGGCGTTTCGCTTCGGTCATGGCGGATCCGTTCGGACGTGTCTTATTCGAGGGAGAGGATGATCTTCCACTGCGCGGCGGTGACCGGCAGCACGGAGAGGCGGTTGCCCTTGCGGATCAGCGCGAAATCCTCGCCCAGTCGTTCGGCCTGACCGCGGATGTCGTCGAGCGAGACCGCGCGCGCGAGGGTGCGCACGTAGCGCACGTCCACCAGCTCCCAGCGCGGCTGTTCGCGGCTGGACTTCTCGTCGAAGTATTTGGACTTGCGGTCGAACTGGGTGGGGTCGGGATAGGCTTCGGCGGCGACTTCGGCGATGCCGTAGACGCCGGGCACTTCGGCGTTGGAGTGATAGAACAGCACGCCGTCGCCGATCTTCATCTGGCGCATGAAATTGCGCGCCTGGTAGTTGCGGACGCCGGTCCAGGGTTCGACCTTCACCCGGGCGAGGTCGTCGATGGAGAAGTCCTCGGGTTCGGACTTCATCAGCCAGTAGCGTTTGCTCATGCGGAGGCGGCGAAGGTGTGGGTGGCGGATTCGGTGCAGACCGCGTCCAGCGGCACGTCCCAGGTTTCGGTCGGCAGCGCGTCGACGCGCTGGGCCGAGAAGCCGGCGCCGACCAGCCAGGGCGGGGCGCCGGCGCCGCGACGGAAGGCGAGGCTGCGATCGTACCAGCCGCCGCCCATGCCCAGCCGATGGCCGGCGGCGTCGAACCCGACCAGCGGGACGACGATCAGCGCCATCGCCGAGGCCGGCAGGGTGTCGGTGGTGGCCGGCTCGGGAATGCCGTAGCGGTTGGCGACGAGGTCCTCGCCGGGCCGCCAGGGCGCGAAACGGAGCTGGCCGTCGTCGGCCAGCACCGGCAGGCAGTAGCGCAGCCCCGGCGGCAGCCGCAGTTGCCAGACGTGAAGGGCGATCTCGCCGTCGCTGGCCCAGTAACCGGCGACGTGGCCGGTGGTCGGCGCGAAGGGCAGGGCGAGCAGACGCGCGGCCAGGGCCTCTGCGGCGGCGATCCGCGCCGCCGGCGGCAGCGCGCGCCGGCGTTCGCGAAGATCGTGGCGCAGGGCGCGGCGCAGCGCGGCGCCGGTCGCGGCGGGGGAATCGGTCATCGGGGCCGTGGGGGAGCGGCGGAAAGGATGGGTACGGGTGCGCATTGTGCGCCATGCGCGGCGTCGACATCAAAACCCGCGGTCGATGCGGTCGCGAAAGAAAAAACCCCGCGTCGACGACGACGCGGGGCCTGGAAGCAATGCATCCTCCGCCATGTCGATGCGCGCGAAACGACCTTGAACCCGGGGTTCAAGTGGGAACGCTTGGCTTCCATCGGGCTTTCCGCTGCGTGGCGGACCTGCACACCCGGATTCCGCTGCGCCCCCATGGTCGTCATTAAGGGACAAGGCGAATGTTTGCGCGCGCCGTCGAACACGGCAGAGGACGCGACCGCAGTATAGACCCGTCGCGCCCGCGCGCAAGGGCCGCCGGTCGGCACATGTGCGCATCGAGCCCGCGTGCATGCGCGGGCTGTCGCCGGTCTCCGCGAAGACCGGCGGGTTCAGGCGAATTCGGGCGGATTTTCAGCGGTTTTCGGCGGGAAGTTCGGCGCCGAGCAGGTCCAGCCTGCGATTGAGATCGGCGAGCGTGCGGGTCAGCTCGTGATCGCGGGCGCGTTGTTCGTTGCGCAGTTGTTCCAGATCGTGGGCGAGATTGAGCGCGGCCAGCACCGCGACGCGATCGATCGCGGCCATGCGGTTGTCGCCGCGCACTTCGCGCATCTTCGATTCGAGCAGGCGCGCCGCGGCGAGCAGGCCGTCGCGTTCGCCCGGAGCGACGCCGACGGTGTATTCGCGATCGAGAATGCGGATGGTGACCGCTTCGCTCATGGACGGCTCACGTGTGCTGTTCCAGCGACTTGAGGCGGGCGATCATCGCCTCCACCCGCGAACGCGCCTGTTCGTTCTTGGCCAGCAACTGCGAGCGCTCGCTGGTCAGTTGCTCCTGCTGCTGGCGCAGGCTGCGGTTTTCCTCGCTCAGGCGCTGGACACGCTGGACCAGGGCCTCGACCCGGGCGGCCAGGGCACGCAGTTCGGCGAGGGCTTCGGGGGTCGACATGGGGCCACGATAGGCAGGCGTCCGCCGGGGGTCAAGCGTGGTCGCGGGGCAGCGGCAGCGCGACCGCGGCGGCGGCGCCGATCCGGGCGGGATCCCAATTGCGGATGAATTGCAGGCAGGCGTCCGGCGGCGCCGGCCGGGACAGCCAGTAGCCCTGGACCTCGTCGCAGCGGAAATGGTCGAGGAAGCGCAACTGGGTCTCGGTCTCCACCCCTTCGGCGACCACGGTCAGGCCCAGCGAGTGCGCCATGGTGATGACGGTGGTGGTGATCGCGGTGTCGTCGGGGTCCCGGTTCAGGTCGGTGACGAAGGTCTTGTCGATCTTGAGCGTGGTGATCGGCAGGCGTTTGAGGTAGGCCAGCGAGGAGTAGCCGGTGCCGAAGTCGTCGATCGCCAGCGACACGCCCATTTCGCGCAGCGCCTGCAGCTTGGCTCCGGCCTGTTCGGCGTTGGCCATCAGCACGCTCTCGGTCAGCTCCAGTTCCAGCGCCTGCGGCGCCACCCCGGTCTCGGCCAGTACCCGGCGCACGCTCTCGCTGAAATCGCCGCGCAGCAGTTGCAGCACCGAGACGTTCACGGCCATGGTCAGGTCGGTGGCGCCGGCGTCCTGCCAGCGGCGCAGGGTGCGGCAGGCGTCGAGCAGCACCCATTCGCCGATCTCCAGGATCAGCCCGCTTTCCTCGGCCAGCGGGATGAACTGGTTCGGCGGAATCTCGCCGTAGTCCTCGCTGGTCCAGCGCAGCAGGGCTTCGACCCCGGTGATCCGGCGCGTGGTCAGCGACAGTCGCGGCTGGAACACCAGCCGCAGCTCGCCGCGGTCGAGAACCTTGTGCAGGGCGCTGGACAGTTGCGCGCGACGGCGGTTGGCGATTTCCATGCTGTCGTCGTAGCGCACGAAGGTGCGGCGCCCGGCAGCCTTGGCCTGGTACATCGCGGTGTCGGCCTGTTTCAGCAGTTCGGTCGGTACCTGGCCGTGGTCGGGATACAGACTGATGCCGATCGAGGGCGAGATCACCACTTCCTGGCGGTCGTCGAGCACCAGCGGCGCTTCGAAGGCCATGATGATCTCGCGCGCGACCTTGTCGGCGTCGGCCGGCTGGTCGAGGTTCTCCAGCACGATGGTGAATTCGTCGCCGCCGAGGCGGGCCACGGTCTGGTGCTCGCCGACGGTTTCCTGCAGGCGCATCGCCGCGGCGCGCAGGATGCGGTCGCCGGCGGTGTGGCCGAGCGAGTCGTTGATGTCCTTGAAGCGGTCGAGATCGAGGAACAGCACCGCGATCCGGTGGTCCTGCCGGCGCGCGCGCACGATCGCGCGCGACAGCCGCTCCGAGAGCATCGCCCGGTTCGGCAGGTTGGTGAGGGTGTCGAAGTTCGCCAGATAGCGCAGTTCCTGCTCGGCGCGCTTCTGCTGGGTGATGTCGGTGATGACCGCGATGTACAGGCGCTGCTCGCCGTGCACGCCTTCGATTTCGGCGGATTCCACCGAGCACAGGAATTCCTGGCCGTTCTTGCGCTTCTGCCACATTTCGCCGGCCCAATGGCCGTCGTTGAACAGTTTCTGCCGGATCCGGGTGTAGAAGGCGATGTCGTGCTGCGGGCTGTCGAGCAGACTGGCGCTCTGACCGATGACTTCGCGCTCGCTGTAGCCGGTGGTCCGGGTGAACGCGGGGTTGATCGAGACGAACTGGAAGTCGCGGTCCACCACCGCGACCGCCTCGTTCATGCTGCGCAGCACCGCGATCGCGATCCGCCGTTCGCGTTCGGCCTGGCGCACGTGGGTGATGTCGCGCGCGGTGCCGGCGATCCGCCGCACCTTGCCGTCGGCGCCCATCTCGACCGCGCGGCCGCGGGCGCGAACCCACAGCCACTCGCCGCGATTGTCGAGGATGCGGTGTTCGGAGATCAGCAGTTCGGCTTCGCCGCGCAGATGCGCGCGCAGTTTCTCCTGCACCTGCGGCAGATCGTCGGGATGGATGCGGTGATCGCTCTCGGTCATCGACAGTATCCGCAGCTCGGGCGAGGTGCTGCGGCTGTCCACCCACATCCGGCGCAGGTGGCGGGTCTTGAGGTCGTAATCCCAGTACTGCTCGGAGGACGCCCACAGCGCCAGCTTCAGACGGTCCTCGCGTTCCTGCAGTTGCTGCGTATGGCGGCGGTCGGCGCGGATCCGGCGGGTCCACACGATCGCCAGCACGACCGAAAGCGCGCCGACGAGGACGAGCGAAGCGATCAACTGCAGTTCCGCGGAATCCGGCACGAGGCCCCCGACGCCTCCGGCGATCCGGCCAGTGTACGGGCTCGGGTCGCGCTTGCCGAGAGCGAGCGGCGACGGCGTTGTACACTGCCGCGTCCATCCCGGACGCTGCCGATCGCCAGACCGAGCCTGCAACGATGTCCGCCCTGCCCGCGCCCGAACTGCCCGACGTCGAAGACATCGAGGACGCCGTGCGTGCGCAGGGGCTGGGGATCGGCGCCTCGGAACTGCATGGTGCGCTGTGCGGCTGGCTGGCCGGCGGCGGCGAGGATTCCCCGCGCTGGCTGGCCCGGGTGCTCGCCGACGACAGCCTGACCGCGCCGTCGCCGGGCTCGGCCCTGGATCGCATGCGCGAGGCCAGCGTGGTGCAGATGGAGGACCGCGATTTCGGCTTCCACCTGCTGGTCCCGGAGGCTTCCGCCGCCCTCGCCGAACGCAGCGGCGGCCTGTTCGACTGGTGCCGCGGCTTCCTGTCCGGCTTCGGTCTGGCCGCCGGGCGCGACCCGCCGCTGTCGGAGGAAAGTCGCGAGGCCCTCGCCGATCTCGCCCGCCTGGCCGCCGCCTCGGTCCAGGAAGAGGGCGACGAGGACGACGAGGACGCGCTGGCCGAGATCGAGGAATTCGTCCGCGTCGCCGCGCTGCTGCTGCACGGCGACTGCGCGATGGCCGCCCGCCATCGCCGTCAACTGCACTGATGAGATGAGCACCCACACCGGCATTTCCGCCCAGACCTACGCCCGCCGCCGCCGCCAGTTGATGCGGATGGCCGGAGACGACGCCATCGTGGTGATTCCCTCGGCCCCGGAGCGGATCCGCAGCCGGGACACCCACTATCCCTACCGCCAGGACTCCGATTTCTGGTACCTGACCGGCTTCGCCGAGCCCGATGCGGTGGTGGTGCTGATTCCCGGTCGCCGCCACGGCGAGTCGCTGCTGTTCTGCCGCGAACGCGACCCCGAGCGCGAAGGCTGGGACGGCCCGCGGGTCGGGCCCGAGGGCGCGGTCGAGGTCCTGGGCATGGACGATGCCTATCCGATCGACGACCTCGACGAGATCCTGCCCGGGCTGCTCGAAGGCCGCACGCGGGTCTACTACCACTTCGGTCGCGATACCGACTTCGACCTCAAGCTGATCGGTTGGCTCAACCGGGTGCGCGCGCAGGTGCGGATGGGCGCGCAGCCGCCGCACGAATTCCTCGAACTGGGCCATCTGCTGGACGAGATGCGACTGTTCAAGGACCGCGAGGAACTGAAGCTGATGCAGCGCGCCGCCGACATCAGCATCGAGGCCCACCGCGCGGCGATGCGTGCGGCGAGGACGGGCATCCACGAATACGAACTTCAGGCCGAACTGGAGCGGGTGTTCCGCGCCCACGATGCCGAGCCGGCCTACGGCAGCATCGTCGGCGCCGGCGCCAACGCCTGTGTGCTGCACTACCGCGCCAACAATGCGCAGGCGAAGGACGGCGCGCTTGTGCTGATCGACGCCGGCGCCGAGTATCGCGGTTACGCGGCGGACATCACCCGCACTTTTCCCGCCAACGGCCGGTTCACGAAGGAACAGCGCGCGCTGCACGATCTGGTCGGCCAGGCCCAGCGCGCCGCGCTTGCCCAGGCGCGCCCGGGCGTGCCCTACGAGGCCGGGCACGTCGCCGCGGTCGAAACCCTGACCGAAGGTCTGCTGAAACTCGGTCTGCTCAAGGGCTCGCTGGAGCGCAACATCGTCGAAGGTCATTACAAGCGCTTCTATCGGCACAAGACCGGGCACTGGCTCGGTCTGGACGTGCACGACGTCGGCGAATACCGGCTCGACGGCGAATCGCGCCTGCTCGAGGCGGGCATGGTGTTCACCATCGAACCGGGGCTGTACGTGTCCGCCGACGACACGTCGGTGCACCAGAAATGGCGCGGCATCGGCATCCGCACCGAGGACGACGTGCTGGTGACGAAGGACGGCCACAAGGTCCTCACCGACGGCCTCGCCCGCAGCGCGGACGAGATCGAGGCGTTCATGGCGAAAGCCTGACCCTGATCGATGCAGAGCGGATCGCGGATCCGCTGCGCATCTCCGTCGAAACCCTCTGCCGAGCGCTTTTTTGTGGGAGACCCGGAGGGGGCGACAGGTTGCAGTCGGCGTGTCCGTGATGCGTGGGCTCTCCCGGGCCTCCCGCAACAGCGATCGCCGCGCAGGCTTATCGAATCGCCGACCCGTCCGGATTGCGCTCGATCATCCACAGCCCGCCCCAGAGCTTCAGATCGAGCTCGTAGCCTTCGCGCTGTTTCTCGACCAGCCAGGCCGGCGCCTCGGTGCGCGGCACGGCATGCACGAGGATGTCCTCGCCGTCGACGCCGCCGCCGTCGCCGACCTTCACCAGATCCGTGGCGCGGACGAAGGCGATGCGTTCGTTGCTCATGCCCGAGGAGGTGGGTCCGATCAGCAGCACCTCGACCCGCTGCGGTTCCCAGCCGGTTTCCTCGGCCAGTTCGCGACGCGCGGCGGTTTCCAGGGTGTCCTCGATCGCGTCGCCGTGAGCCAGGTCGCCGACCAGCCCGGCCGGCATCTCGATCGTGCGCGCGCCCAGCGGCACCCGGTACTGCTCGACGAACAGCACCTCATCCTGCGGCGTGACCGCGATGATGATCACCGCCATGCCGTTGCGGCCGTGGGTGCGTTCGCAGTATTCCCAGTGGCCGCGGCGCTTCATGCGCAGCCATTTCCCTTCGTAGACGGTTTCTTCGGCGATGTCGGTCATGGCGTCCTGTGCGTGGTCGGTTCGTGTCTGCGTGTGATGCGTCGTTCGGCAGAACGGTCTTCGAACCGCCGTCTCGACGTTCGAAAAACAGCGCCCTGAAGGCCGCTCTACCGGATCGACATGTTCACGTCTCGTCGGCCTGCGGCGCATGCGCGGCGTAGTCCAGTCCGCCAGCCGCATACGCCCGGCGCCGGGTCATCGGCCCGAAGCGCAGCGCGTCGCAGACCGCGCCGAGCGCCTCCGCGGCGGCCACGCTGCGGTGGAATCCGGGCGCGGCGCCGTCCAGCGGCGCGTCGCAGGCGATGGTGGTCAACTGCCGGAACAGCAGCGCGTTGTCGCGGTGTTCGCGCAGTTTCGCCGCGGCCTGCGCGGCGCCGCGCAGGCGCAGGAACGGCACTTCGTCGATACGCGCGAGCAGGCTGTCGAGATCGCCGAAATGCGCCAGCAGCACCGCCGCGGTCTTGGCGCCGATGCCTGGCACGCCCGGGATGTTGTCGACCGCGTCGCCGCACAGCGCGAGATAGTCGGCGATCTGGTGCGCTTCCACGCCGTGTCGCGCTTTCACCCCGTGCACGCCCCAGCGCTGGTTGCGGGCGTAGTCCCACTGTTCGTCGCCGAGGTGCAGCAACTGCGAGAGATCCTTGTCGGCGGAGAGGATGATGCCGCGGTGCCCGGCCCCGCGCGCCTCCAGCAGCGCGCTGCCGATCAGATCGTCCGCCTCGTAGTCCGGATGCCCCAGCACGCTCAGGCCGAGCGCCGCGCACAGCGCCTTGCAGTGCGCGAACTGACGCTTGAGTTCCTCCGGCGCCGGTTCGCGGTTGGCCTTGTAGGCCGGATACAGCGCGTTGCGGAAACAACGGTCGAGCGCTTCGTCGAAGGCGACGACGATGTGCTTCGGCCGCTCGCGTTCCAGCACGTCCAGCAGGAAGCGCGCGAACCCCTGCACCGCATTGCTCGGCCAGCCTTCGGCGTCGCGGAATTCGTCCGGCATCGTGTGCCAGGCGCGGAAGACGTAGATGCTGGCGTCGATCAGGTACAGCGGCGGCGGCTCGGCGCCGTGACCCGCGGCGGTGGGCAGGTCGCGATCGAGGATGTCTTCGTCGCCGGAACCGCTCACGGCGGGGCCCAGTCGGTCAGCAGGGCGGCCGGGTCGGGACGCTCGCGCTCCGGGGCCTCGCCCCGGGCGGTGCCGATATGGATGAAGCCGACGATCTTCTCGTGCTCCGCCACCCCGAGCAGGGTGCGGATCTCGGGGTCGTAGGCGGCCCAGCCGGTCAGCCACTGCGCGCCGTAGCCCAGCGCCTGGGCGGCCTGGAGCAGGGCGAAGCAGACGCAGCCGGCCGAGAGCAGGCGTTCCTGTTCGGGAATCTTCTCGTCCGGACCGAGCCGGGCGATCACGGTCACGATGGTCGGTGCGAACGAGAACCGCTGCCGATCCTTCTCGATGACGCTGTCCGAGGCTTCCGGGTCGCGGGCCCGGCTGCGGGCCGCGAGCAGCTCGCCGAGGTTGAGACGGGCATCACCCTGGATCTGCAGAAACCGGAACGGGGTCCGCTTTCCGTGATCGGGCACGCGCACCGCGGCCTGGAGCATGCGCAGCAGCGTGGCCCGATCGGGGCCCGGAGCGCCGAGCAGACGGCTGGGCATCGAGCGTCGGCTGTCCAGCAATTGCAATGGATCGGGGTGATGATTTGAGAGTGAGTTCACAGACGACTCTGTACGGTTTGAAAGATCGTAGCCACTGGGCCCGAGCGTCCCCCATTCTCCCCCGAAACCGCGCCCCACACGACCCCTATGGACGACAACAGTCGCTACTTCCCCGGCCGCTCCCCCCCGGCCCGCCAGAGCGCCGAAAAGGTCTTCGAATCGGTGCGTCGCGATACCGTGACCGCGCTGTCCGGCGTGCTCGCCGGGTTCTGGGGCGACATCGAGGAGCAGGTCCGGCTGGCCGCCATCGCCAGCCACGACAGCCGCACGATCTACGACGATCGCCTGGCGATCCGCCTGCTCAACCAGCGCGCGCTGGAGCTGGCCAACCGCTACCGCGAGTCGCTGGAGAACGCTTTCGACGCGTGGCGCAACCCGCGCCCGCGGGCGGTCGTGAACAAGAGTCTGAGCCTGATGTCCGAGGCCCAGCTCGAAATCCATCTCGCCGGGCAGCAGATCGTCGAGCTGCTCGAACACCAGTTGATGCACCCGCTGCATGTCCTGAACGAGCGCCTGGACGCCCTGGCGACGTCGCTGGGCCTTCCGCGGCAGGCCCCGGAAACCAACCCGCTGCGTCCGGACGCCCCGGTCCAGGCCTTCGTCAAGCTGTTCACCGAGGACGACCTCACCCCGGAACTGCGCCGGCTGATCTTCCTGCAGCTCGAGAAGCGGCTGTCGAAGACGCTGGACGAGCTCTACACCAAGATCAACACCGCGCTCGAGCACGGTTTCGCCCCACGCGAGATGCCGGTCCCGCCCGCGGCCGCGCCGCAGTCGCCGTCCGCCGGCTGGGTGCCCGACGGCGGTCTGGTCGATGGCTTCCATCCGCAGGCCGGTCATCCCGGCCACGCCGCCCCGCAGGCGGGTGCGGCGCCCTGGGGCTACCAGGGCGGCCAGGGCATGGGTGGCCAAGGCATGGGCGGCCAGCCGATGGCCGGCGCCCCCGGTGCGGCCGCGCCGCAGTACGCCGGCGGCGGCATGCTGTCGGACGGCGGCCGTCCGCTGCGTTACCGCGAATCGGTCCACAACCAGTTGCGCGCCTGGCGTCAGGCCGTCCTCCGCCGCGGTGCGACACCGCCGCCGGCCGCCTCGCTCGCCGGCGTGCGGGTGCTGGCGCCGCAGGAGCTGCTCGGCATCGCCGCGATCCTGCAGGGCGACGACCCCGCGCCCTACGTCCGCGCGCTGTCCGGCGACGACAGCCGACCGTTGTCGGCGGTGATCCGCGAACAGATCGTCAGCGGCTCGCGCCAGCTCGGCTTCGACCCGACCCAGACCCGCTTCAACGAAGTGGACGAGGACGCGATCGATCTGGTCGGCATCCTGCTTCAGACCCTCGCCCGCAGCCACGCCGCGATGACTCGTTCGCGCGCGCTGTACGGTCGTCTGGTCGGTCCCTATCTCAAGCTCGCGCTCAGCGACGACAGCCTGTTCGAACAGCGCGCCCATCCCGGCCGCAAGCTACTGGAGGCGCTGAGCGAGGCCTGCGACGGCAACACCGGCGATTCGCCGCAGGACCAGCAGACCCTGACCCACGCCGAACTGGCGGTGGATCGCGTGGTCGAGGACTACCGCGACGACAAGGCGATCTTCGAACTTGCCGCGTCCGAGCTGCGCGATCATCTCGAACAGCAGAAGCGGATGCGCGAAGTCTCCGAACAGCGCGCCGCCGAAGCGGTCAGCGGCCGCGAGCGCCTCCAGCACGCCCGCCGCGCGGTCGACGAACTGCTGGCGTCGCGCCTGTCGCAGCGCCCGCTCACCGCCGGGATCGCCGAATTCCTCACCGGCCACTGGCGCCATCATCTGGTCCAGACCTGGCTGCGCGAAGGTCCGAGCTCGGCGCAGTACCTCTCCGCGTTGTCGATCGGCGACGGTCTGATGCAGGCCGACGCCGACGCCGCGCGCTGCGAGGGCGGTCGGGTCGCCGACAAGATCCTCGAGCTGCAGGCCCCGCTGGGCCGCTGCTACGCCAGTTGCGGCCTCGACGCCGTCGCCGCGCGCGATTCGCTGGCGAAGATCGTCACCGCGCTGGCTTTCCCGGACCAGCCGCGCATGCTGCATCCGCTGCCGGTGGACGACAGTCCCGCCGCAGCGGTCGAGCCCAGCGATGCCGCGACCTGGGGCGGGCTGCGTGTGGTCGGTGGAACCGAAACCTTCGACTACGACCTCGCCCTGGCCGCGCGACTGCGCCGACTGCGCATCGGCCAGAACCTGCGGCTGATCGAGGACGACGGCCGCGAGACCGCCGCCCGGATCGCCTGGGTCAGCCCGCTGACCTCGCGCTTCCTGATCGTCAATCGCCGCGGCGTGCGCAAGCTGGTGGTGTCGCCCGAGGAACTGGCCGCGCTGATCGGTCAGGGCCGCGCCGCGCTGCGCTCTTCGGAAGCGCCGTTCGACGAGGCGATGCGCGAGATGTGGCAACAGCTCAACCAGCAGGCCAGGGCCAACGTGTCCTGAGTCGACCGAACAGGGGAGTGTTCTCTCCGTGGCCGCCGACCGCTGGGTCGGCGGCTTTTTTGTGCCCCCGGCGCGCGCGGCGGACGCGCCGCAACCTGCTAGCATGCGGGCGATCTGTTCGAATCGATGGGGAGGCGGGCGATGTCGGAAGCGACGGCGGCGGTGACGACGGAAGCGGCGGCGGCGAAGGTCGTCGTCGGTGCGATACGCGAAACCGCGCCGGGCGAACGGCGGGTCGCGCTCACCCCGGAAACCTGCAGAAAGTACGTCGCCGCCGGCGCGACGGTGCGGATCGAGCGCGGCCTGGGCGCCGGCGCGCACGCCAGCGACGCCGCCTATGCCGAAGCCGGCGCCGAAGTCCTCGACAACGCCGAAGCCGTGCTCGCCAGCGCCGACATCCTGGCCTGCGTGCAGCCGCCGCCGGCCTCGGCCATCGCGGCGATGAAACCCGGCGCGGTGCTGATCGGCCAACTGCAGCCGCAGGCCGACGCCGAACGCGGTGAGGCCATCCGCAGCCGCGGGATCGTCGCCTTCCCGCTCGAACGCCTGCCGCGCACCACCCGCGCCCAGGCCATGGATATCCTCAGCTCGCAGGCCGGCATGGCCGGCTACAAGGCGATGCTGATCGCGGCGCAACTGGCGCCGAAGTTCTTCCCGATGCTCACCACCGCCGCCGGCACCATCCGGCCGTCGAAGGTGCTGGTGATCGGCGCCGGCGTCGCCGGCCTGCAGGCGATCGCCACCGCCAAGCGCCTCGGTGCCCAGGTCGAAGGCTTCGATGTGCGCCCCGAGACCCGCGAGCAGATCGAATCGCTCGGCGGCAAGTTCCTCGACCTCGGGGTCAGCGCGGCGGGCGAGGGCGGCTATGCACGCCAGCTCACCGACGAGGAGCGTGCCCTCCAGCAGCAACGCCTCGCCGATCACCTCAAGGGCGTGGACGTGATCGTCGCCACCGCGGCCGTGCCCGGTCGTCCGGCGCCGAAGATCGTGAGCGCGGCGATGGTCGCCGGGATGAAGCCCGGCAGCGTGATCGTCGACCTTGCCGCCGAGACCGGCGGCAACTGCGAGCTGACCCGCCCCGGTGAGATCGTCATGCACGACGGCGTCACCGTCTCCGGCCCGCTCAACCTCGCCGGCAGCGGCGCCATGCACGCCAGCGACATGTTCGCCCGCAACGTGTTGAATTTCGCCAGCCTGCTGCTGCCCAAGGGCGGTGGACTGCAGTTCGACTGGAACGACGAACTGCTGGCGAAGACGGTGTGGCCGGAGCGCGCGACGGGTTGACCGAGCGGGTCCAGGCGTCGCGATTCCGAGGGGCCGGCGCAGCGCGCCCGGGCCACCGAGAGGCCCCGACCCCCAGCCGCCCCGTCCCGCCCATGCCGCTGCGGCCGACCCGTGCGGCGATTGTCGTCGGTCCACGGCTGGCTTACTCTGAGCTTCGGACTCCAGGGAGCTGCACGTGTCGAATCCGAACCATCTTCCCCCGGATGGTCGTGGCTCTTTCCGACTGTCCCGCCGCATGGCCGCCAGGCGCTTCGCGCTGATGATTCCCCTCTGGTGCCTGCTGACCGCCTGCATGACTCAGGCGCAGGCGGTCGGCGGGCGTGATGCCGAGGCGCGGGCTGCCTGGCCGCGAACCACCGTCGCGGAGCGCCGATACGACGGCGAGCACATGTTCATCGAGCGCGACGGAAACCGTCTGCGCGCATGGATCCTGCCTTCCAGCGACAGTCCCGGCGGGGAGGCGCTCGAATTCTTCAGCGGCGATCGACAGACCATCGTCCGCGTACTGACCGGCGAACGCGGCGAACCGAGCGGGTTCGTCGCCGCGAACGGCCGCACCCATCTCGCAACGCCCGGTTCGCGCACCTACGACGCGACCGATCCG
>JBIJAD010000364.1:0-4051 GCA_044345955.1 Lysobacteraceae bacterium | reverse complement strand
CACACCGGCGTGACCGGCGCTGCGCGCGGCGCGGACGCGGCTTCGCCTTCGTCGCGATCGTCACCATGGGTGTTCATGCGACCTCCCGCAGATGGGTTTCGTAGGCTTCGGTGGCGCGAATGACGTTGTCGGCCAGGGTCTCGATCTCGAACAGCACTTCGGCCAGCGAGGATCCGGCGCTGAGCGCGCCGAACATGATGTAGACCGATTCGCCATCCATGATCTCGATGCCGAGCGTGGACAGCGGGAACAGCTTGTGGGTGCGCAGCAACGCCTCGTTGAAGCGCGCCGGGTCGCGGACCTGCGATACGGGCCAGAGCAGCGCCTCGACCACGATCTGGCGTCCGACCACGGCCATGAACAAGGGCAGATCGCCGTACTCGCGCATGGTCAGGTACAGCCCCGGCTCGGCGCCTTCGATCAGCTCCACCGAGATGGCGCCGTCGCGAACCTGCTCGCAGGCGGCGATCGCGGCGCACAACGCCGGCGCCGTCCACAGCACTCCCGCTCCCGGCGGCAGGCGCATGGACGCCTGCGGCGCGGCGACGGTGACCGTATCGGCCATGGTGTCCTCCTCTGCTCCCGGTGGGCGACGCATCCGCCGCTCGATGGCGAGCAATGCGTCGGCGTATTCCGGCCGCACCCACAGCTCCTTCTTGACCAGCCCCTGCTCCCGCAGTCGATCGCGGTGGCGGCGTTGATAGAAGGCGGAGGTACGGCGTTCCATGGCGCGACGATATTTGTCACATGTAACGGCTGTCAATACTCACATGTGACATTCCGACGAGCGGTCTACCCTCACATGCGTTCCCGGTCAGTGGCCGGCGGCCCCGGAGGAGATGGGGGATATCCGGTGGGGAGATCAGGCGGGAAATCAGGGACACCCACAATTCAAGGGAGAATCGGGACACCCACAATTCGGCTGGCAGGGTTCGCCAGGTTCGGAACACCCGGAATTCGAAGCGGAAGGCGCAGGAAAACAGGTTCAGCCGCAGACCCGACAGGTTCGGGAGCGACAGGTTCGGGACATCCATCGACCTTGGCTGGCGCCGGTTGAGGACGCCAATTGGCGCCAATTGGGCCCAATTGGGGACACCCACTATTCGGGGAGAGCTTGAGTTGAGGAGCCGAGTTGAGGACACCCACTTTTCCGAGCGACGGTCGGTTGGGCGCTGGTTGTGAGGCTCGAGCGGGGCTTGAGGACACCCACTTTCTTCGAGCGGATCAGGCACGGATCAGCAACACGCACCCGCCGAAGCCGCGCAGACGGCA
The DNA here is from genome assembly GCA_044345955.1 of Lysobacteraceae bacterium. Taxonomy (GTDB): domain Bacteria; phylum Pseudomonadota; class Gammaproteobacteria; order Xanthomonadales; family Xanthomonadaceae; genus Lysobacter_I. The sequence continues at coordinate 2,779 of JBIJAD010000364.1, read as the reverse complement.
CCGACCCATCGGCAATGCCGCCCGGTCCAGCGGGGCTTGAGGACGCCCACTTTCTTCGAGCGGATGAGGCACGGATCAGCAACACGCACCCCCCGAAGCCGCGCAGACGGCGCCGACCCATCGGCAATGCCGCCCGGTCCCGCCAGCGGGCGTACCGGTCCGTTCTGCAGGCGCAGAAAAACGAAACCCCCGGCGTGCCGGGGGTTTCGTGGCAACGATGGCGGCCGCGGCCGCCGGGGTCAGTTCACCACTCGACTTCGGCCATCGAGCAGTTCAGGCCGGAGCCGATGCCCAGCAGGGCGACGCGGCTGCCCTTCTTGAGGCGGCCCATCTCGCGCAGCTTGCTGAGCACGATCGGCACGGAAGCCGGGCCGATGTTGCCGTGCTCGCCGAAGATGGTGTGGACCTTCTTCGGGTCGATGCCGAAGGCGTCGAGCATGGCCTGGGTGTGGACCTTGCTGACCTGGTGGATGACGAATTCGTCGACCTCGTCCACCGCCCAGCCCAGTGCCTGCTTGGCCGCGGCGAAGGTCTTGGCCGCCAGCTTCATGCCCTCGATCAGCAGCATCTTGGTGTCGGTGACCATGCGGTCGAGGTTGCCGCGGCAGAGGGTGTTCCACTGGGTCGCGGCGCGGCTGACGCCGCCGCGGTAGCGCGGCGCGCCCGGAGCCAATTCGGCGCGGGCCAGGACCATGCCGGCAGCACCGCAGCCCAAGGTCAGGGTGGCCATCTCGTTGCGGAACTCCTCCTCGGTCACGTCCGGGCGGAGCATGCGGTCGAGGGTCTTCTCGTAGGCCAGATTGGCGGTTTCGCCGTCGACGATCAGCGCGTAGTCGATCTCGCCGCGTTCGATCATGCGGCTGGCGATGTCCATGCCGTTGAGGAAGGCGAGACAGGCGTTGGCAACGTCGAAGTTCTGGCAGGTATCGGGCAGGCCGAGGTTGCCGCTGACGATGCTGGCGGTGGACGGTTCCAGATAGTCGCGGCTGACAGAGGTGTTGACCAGCAGGCCGACGCGGGAGGGATCGATGCCGGCGTCGGCCAGCGCCTTCACGCCGGCGAGTGTGGCGGCATCGGAGGCTTGGACATTGTCGTCCCACAGCCGGCGGGAATGGATGCCCGCGATGTCCTCGAGCACATTGGACTTGATGCCGAGGCGGTCCAGAGTGGGCTTGAGGCGGTCATTGATCTCGGCGCTGGTCAACTGACGCGGGGCGTCGATGTGGGCCAGGCCGGCGATGGCAACGTGTTGGAACAGCATGGGCAGGAGGCCCCAGGACAGGCAGGAACCCCATAGGGTACTGCCTTCCATGCCCTGGCGCATGCAAAAAGAGGGCTGATCGTCGCAGAAACGCCCACTTCCCGACTCAACCGGCCCGACTGGCCCCGCTCGCGGCCAACATCCGGGGCATGAAGGCCCAGCCGGCGGCCTTGCCGACCCGCGGGTCCGGGTGGCCGGCGAAGCGGCCGTGCCAGCGGCGGAGCAGGTCCGGGGCGGCTTCGACCGAGCCCAACATCCAGACCAGACGGGCCAACCGCTCGGGATCGTCGTGCCGCCATTCGACGGCGATCACCGCCTCCCACCAGGGCAACGGCTGCCTTCCCAAGGCGCCATGCAGTGGCGACAAGCCCCAGTCGGAGTGGGTGAGGCAATAGTCGCGCGCCCAGTCCACTTCCGACGGGGGTAGACGAGCCCCCAAGGCTTCGATCGCCGCGCGGCGCCCCTCGCTGGCCCAACTTCCCCAGCGCTTCGAAGTCTCGCCCGCCTCGATCAATGCCTTCAGCCGCGCGATCGCCTCGCCGTCGCCCCAACGCCCGAGACTGCCGATCGCCACCGTGCGCACGCCCCACCATTTGCTCGCGAGCGCGGCGTCCATCTCGCGCCAGGCGGCGGCATCCGGCACACCTTCGCCGAGCGCCCGCGCCTGCGCGCACAGCTCGCGCAGCAGATTTGCGCCCGGCTGCGCGCCGGCGTTGCGGCGCCTCCGGCGACAGGGCAGGCAGCGGACGGCGATGCTGTCGATCGGGCCGTGCGCGACTTCATACCACCACTTCTGCTGTTTCGCGGTCCACACCTCTTCGGCGCCGCAGTCGCGGCACTCGAAGACCTTGTCGACGTAGAACGCGGGCAGCGCGCCATATGTATTGTTGTGCCGCGCCAGCACCGCGCGATCGGCGGGTTCGACGCCGGCACCCGGCGGAATGCCCGCCGCCGGCGTGCGTTCGAGTCGCGCCTGCAGTCGCTTCGCCCGGTCCAGGCGTTTGCGGCGGATCTCGTCGCGGCGCTGTTTGCCGCTCTTGCTCACTTGCGACAGCGCCAGGCGATGTAGCGCTGGGCGCCTTCGACCGGCGGCGCTACCGGCTGCACGGTGTCGGCGCCGAGACCCGGCGCCTCGTTGCGGGCCAGCGTTTCCAGTTCGTCGCGCACCTTGCGCGGGTTGCGTTCGTAGAACACCAGGCTGTCGCGCACGCTGACTTCGACTTCGCCGCGCCGCTCGCAGCCGGCGGGCGCGCCGTCGACCACGCGCACGCGATCGGCGCCAGGGGCCATGTGCACGAAGGTGCAGCCGGCGATCGCCGCGGAACACGACAACACGGTCAACAGGCGCAGGAACATCGACGATGACTCCGGAAACGCGATGCCCGCCATCATGGCGGGCATCGCGGGAGGCTCGCAACACGGGAAGATCGCGCAAGAACCCCGTTGTTCAACTTCGTCGGCCGCGCGCGCGGCCCGAAGGTCGTCGCCAGTCACTTCAGTTTCGGGCGGGGTTGCCGT
>JBIJAD010000432.1:0-3121 GCA_044345955.1 Lysobacteraceae bacterium | reverse complement strand
CTCGATGCCTTCCGGCACGCTTTTCGGATTGAGCGCGCTGAACCATTCGCTGATTTCGTTCTCGCCGACGCCTTCCGGCCAGCGGCAAGCGAAGAAATCCATCCATGCGGACCGCAGGGCGTCGGTCGGAGGGCCGAAGGAGAAGTCGTACCAGCCGAGCAACGGCACGATGCAGCGAGCGCCATCGACGTAGGGACGCATCGAGACGCCGGCTTCCTCGGCGACGGCGACGACCTGGCGGAACTTGTCGAACGAGTCCTTGACCGCTTCGTCCCGCACGACCCACAACTCGTGATTGCCGGGCACGAACAGGACGGTCCTGAACCGCCTGGCGAAGGATCGGAGGCACCATTCCAGCCGCTCCAGCCGGTCGCTGACGTCGCCCGCGAGGATCAGCAGGTCGTCGCGATAATCGAGCACGGACAGGTCGCGCACCCATCTCGCGTTGTGCTCGTAGTCGACATGGATGTCGGATAACGCAAAAAATCGCATCGTGCGCTGGCTGTCGGCCGAATCGACCGGAAGGGCATTGTAGTCCGAGAGCGCGGACATGCGCCTCGCATCGGCCCGCGGGGCGCGGTGGGGCGCGGCGATCTGCGGACGGACAACGTGACGGAAGTCCGGCAGCGTGTCCGGTCGCCCGCGATGCGCCTGCGACTCCTGGCCGGACCGTCCGGCGCCCGTCGCGCCGCGCTTCACCCGAGACCCGGCGGAAAGGGTCTCCGATGCCGGCTCCGGGCGACGGTCCGGTTACGGCGATCCCCTCCCGGCGTGCGCCTTCCGAGCCCTCCGATGCCTCCCCGGGCGGGTCGCGAGGAGCCAATCCGCACGCCTCCGGTGCCGGTTGCGGCGGGTCCCGAAATGGGCAATCATTGCCCCGTCCCGGGCGGTGTATCTCGCCGGGATCCCGCCCCGGGTTCGTACGCGATCGATCACAGAGAGAGCAGGCGCGCATAGGGAGTCGGTGCAGCAAGGGAAGAGCCGGCCGATGGACGCCGCGTCGTGACATCCATCGGTCATCAGTCAGTCTAGATGCGCGTGGAACGTGGCGAGCCCGCTCGCCGGGTACGCACGCGGGGGGTATTGATGGTTGCACTTGTTTTTCCAGGCCAAGGCTCGCAGAAGCGTGGCATGGGTCAGGAATTGTTCGACCTCCGGGAATACTGTGCAGCCGAGAAGGACATCGACGGGCTGGTCGGTTATTCGATGCGTCAGTTGTGTCTCGAAGACCCCGACAACAGACTGAAGGACACCCGGTACACGCAGCCCAGCCTGTACGTGGTCAATTCCCTGCATTACTTCAAGGCGGTGCAGGAAGGCGTCCGGCCGACGCACGTCGCGGGCCACAGTCTCGGCGAGTACAACGCCCTGCTGGCGGCAGGCGTCTTCGATTTCATGACCGGTCTGCGTCTGGTGAAGAAGCGCGGCGAGTTGATGGCCCAGGCCCGCGACGGCGGCATGGGCGCCGTGATCGGTCTGGGGCGCGAGCGCATCGCCGCGGTCCTGCGCGACAACGACCTCGGCAGCGTCGACGTCGCCAACTTCAACTCCCCCAGTCAGACCGTGATTTCCGGCCCGCTCGCCGATATCGCCCGTGCCGGGCAATTGCTCGAACAGGCCGGCGCGCGGGCGTACATGCCGCTGCCGGTCAGTGCCGCCTTCCATTCCCGCTACATGCGCGATTTCGCGCAGCAGTTCGCGGAATTCCTCGAGCCGTTTTCGTTCGCCGCGCCGCGAATGCCGGTGATCTCGAACGTCACCGCGCAGCCGTATCCGTCGGATGCCGCGTCGATCAAGGCGCTGCTGGTGCGCCAGATCACCGAATCGGTCGAATGGACGAAGAGCGTGCGCTATCTGCTCTCGCAGGGGGTCGCCGAGATCCGCGAGATCGGCCCGGGCAACGTGCTGACTCGTCTTGTGCAGCAAATCCAGCAGGATCCGGGGCAGTAAACGACGATTCGAACTTCTCCCGGAGAACCGCACGGCGTGAAATCCATGGATGCCCGAAACCCGAACGCTTGCGCCTTGCCGCGAGGCATGTGCGTCCGCGACCGAAAGGTGTCGACGGCACTCCGGCTCGGGCGATCGTCACGGCATCCGCGGCGCTTCGGTCGACGCGCGAACGCATCGGGGTCCCGCCGATGGTCCATCGGACCGGTCCGGCTGTCATAGGATCGATGTAGAACGGAATTGCATGTCGACGATCACAGCCGAATCCCTGGGCGATGCCGCTTTCAAGGCCGATCACGGTCTGCGCTACGCCTATCTCGCGGGCGCGATGTACAAGGGGATCTCCTCCAAGGAGCTCGTCGTGGCGCTCGGACGCAACGGCATGCTCGGCTATCTCGGAACCGGCGGAATGGCGGCGGATCTGGTCGAATCGAGCATCCGATACATCCAGGAACGCCTTCCCGACCGCGAGCCTTTCGGCCTCAACCTGCTGTGCAGCATCGACCGTCCCGAGCTCGAGGAGCACATGGTCGATCTGATGATCAAGTACGGCGCCCGTTTCGCCGAAGCGGCAGCCTTCATGCGGATCACGCCGAGCCTGGTCCGCTACCGTCTGCACGGCATCCGCAGGAATGCGGCGGGCGAGGTCGAGGCTCCGCAGCGGATCCTGGCCAAGGTCTCGCGCCCGGAAGTCGCGGCCGCTTTCATGCAGCCGCCGCCGGAGGACATCGTCGGCGCCTTGCTCGCCTCCGGCAGGATCACCGCGCAGCAGGCGGAACTCGCGGCATCGATCCCGATGTCCGAGGAAATCTGCGTCGAGTCCGACTCCGGCGGCCATACCGATCAGGGCGTCGCATTCGCGCTCTTGCCGGCGATGTTCGCGCTCCGCGATGCCGCGATGCGGGCCAACGGATACCGGAAGCGGATCCGCGTCGGAGCCGCCGGCGGCATCGGCACGCCCCATGCCGTCGCTGCCGCATTCGTGATGGGCGCCGATTTCGTGATGACCGGTTCGATCAACCAGTGCACCGTCGAGGCCGGCACCAGCGATGAAGTGAAGGACATCCTGCAGCAGATCAACGTGCAGGACACCACCTACGCGCCTGCCGGGGACATGTTCGAGCTGGGCGCGAAGGTGCAGGTCGTCCGACGCGGTCTGTTCTTCCCGTCG
>JBIJAD010000363.1:0-4088 GCA_044345955.1 Lysobacteraceae bacterium | reverse complement strand
CACCACGTCCTTGCCGATATGCGCGCCGCGGCGGGCGATCGCGCCCGGGACCACGCGCGCGCCGAGGGCGCGGAATCGGGCCTCGTCGAAACCCTCGAAGCGCGCCGGGACCTTGTCCCAGAACGGCGCCGGCTGCGCATCCACCAGTTGCATCTCCTGGGTGCGGAAGAACAGCAGCACCGCTTTTTTCAGCCATTCGTGCACGGTCCAGCCGCCCTGCCCGTCAGGGGCGGCGACGCGGAATTCGCCGGCTTCCAGACCGGCGATCGCGCGATCCACGGCCGGGCGCACGCGCGCGGCGATCTCGTCGGCGTCGAGGTCGGCGCGGCGTTCCCAGGCGTCGTCGATGACGGTCTGCAGTTCGGTGGCGGTATTCATTCGCGGCAAAGGTCTTCTGTCGTGTGGGGAAAGGCGTCAGCCCGGCGCGGCGGATTCGAGGCTCGCGCGCAGGTCGGCGCGCAGCGCCTCGCTGCGCGCGTCATCGAGCGCGCGGTCGTCGTCGCCGGCGATCAGGAACACGTCCTCGGCGCGTTCGCCGAAGGTGGCGATGCGCGCATCGTGCACGCGCACCCGCTGCCGGCGCAGCACGTGGGTCACATCGGCGAGCAGGCCGGGGCGATCGGTGCAGATCAGGCTCATCCGGGTGCGCGCGCCGTCGGCGACCGGTTCCAGATCGATCCTGGGCGCGATCCGGAAGTGTTTCAGATGCCGAGGCTGCTGCCGGCGCGAGGGCAGCAGGCGGTCGAGATCGCCGGCCAGCGCCTGACGCAGGGTATGTTCGATCTGCGTCACCGCGGGCGGGTGCTGCGGGTCGTTGGGCAGCACGTGGAAGGTGTCGAAGATCGTGCCGTGCGGGGCATCGAGCGCGCGCGCCTGCTGGATCGCGAGGCCGAGACGATCGAGGGTGATGACGATCGCCGCGAACAGGCCGTCGCGATCCGCGGCGTTCACGAAGACCTCGTAGCCGCCGGCGTCGCCGCGCAGCAACCGCGCGCGGATCGCGGTCGCGCCCGGGGCCGCCCCGTCCAGCGCCGACGCCTGCCAGGCGATCTGGTCGGGTCGGCTGCGCAGGAAGTTTTCCGTCGGCATCCGCGCGAACAGCGCGTCGATGGCGTCGGCGGCAAACCCTTCGCCGGCCAGCAGGCCGCGCGCGAGCGTCTGGTTTTCGGCGATGCGTTCGTCGGCGGCGACCGGATGCTCCAGCCCGCGACGCAGCGCGAAGCGGGTCGCGGTGTGCAGATCGGCCAGCAGCCGATCCTTCCACGCGTTCCACAGCTTGGGCGAGGTACCGGCGATGTCGGCGCAGGTCAGCAGATACAGATGGTCCAGGCGCTGGCGGTCGGCGACTTCGGCCGCGAAACGATGGATCACCTCCGGATCGGTGATGTCCTGCTTCTGCGCGGTCACCGACATCAGCAGATGCTTGCGCACCAGCCATTCGATCAGCGCGGTATCGGCTTCCGACAGACCGTGCGCCAGACAGAATTCGCGCGCATCGACCGCACCGAGTTCCGAATGATCGCCGCCGCGGCCCTTGCCGATGTCGTGGAACAGGCCGCCGAGCAGCAGCAGCTCCGGCTTGCGCAGCGACGGCCAGACCGTGTGCGCGGTGGAGAATCGCTCGTCGGCTTCGCCGGCGGCGAAAATCGCCAGATTGCGCAGCACCGCCAGGGTGTGCTGATCGACGGTGTAGACATGGAACAGGTCGAACTGCATGCGCCCGGAGACCTGCGCGAACGCCGGAATCCACCGCCCGAGCACGCCGAGCCGGGCCATGCGTTCGAGCACCTTCACCGGCTGCGGGCCGCGCAGCAGCGCGAGGAACTGCTGCCGCAGCAGATGATCGGCCTCGGCGTAGGCCGGAATCTTCACCAGGGTCTCGGCCAGCGACCAGGCGGTCATCGAATGCAGACCACGACAGTCCGGATGCGCGGCCCAGGTCGCGAAAAGTTCGAACACCTGGGCGACGCCGCGCTGCAGCCAGGCGCGATCGCGCGCCGCCAGATAGCCGCGCCGCAGCTCGAAGTGCGCGTCGATCGGCAACACCTCGCCCTCGCCTTCGAGCTGTTCCTCGAAGCGCTGCAGCAGACGGTCGTTGATCCGCAGCACCCGCGCGGCGCTGCGGTAGAAGCCCTGCATCATCTGCTCGACCGCGAGATTGTCGGCGTCGTCGGTGTGGCCGAGCCGAGCCGCGAGCTTTTTCTGGTAGTCGAAACGCAGCCGCTCCTCGCGCCGGCCGGCGACGAGATGCAGGCCGTAACGCAGCCGCGACAGCGCCTTGCGCTCGCGCTCGAGGGTGTCGAATTCGACCGCGCCGATCTGGCCGAAGGCCAGCATCGAGGCCAGATCGCCGCTGCCGAGCAGGCGCTGGGCCATCCAGCGCAGGGTCTGGATGTCGCGCAGCCCGCCGGGGCCGTCCTTGAGATTGGGTTCCAGGTTGTCGGAGGTATCGCCGAAGCGTGCGTGGCGGCGGCGCTGTTCCTCGACCTTGATCCGGAAGAAGTCCCGCGCCGGCCACACCCGCTCCGGCGCGATCGCCGCGCGCAGCGCGGTCTGCGCGGCGTCATCGGCGGCCAGCGGTCGCCATTCCATCATCGCGGTCAGCACGGTCTGGTCGTCCGCCGCCTCGGTGCACTGCGTCGGCGAACGCACCGCCTGGCTGGCCTGCAGTCCGGCGTCCCAGAGCAGCGCCAGGAACCGAGCCAGCGCCTCGCGCTGCGCCTGCTGCGCGTCTTCGGCGCCGAGCACCAGCAGATCGATGTCCGACTGCGGAAACAGCTCGCCGCGGCCATAACCGCCGACCGCGAACAAGGCCAGGCCGGCCCCGTCCGGCACGCAGCGCGCCCATGCCGCGCGCAGTTGCGCATCGACCGCCGCCGCACGCGCCGCGACCAGCGCATCGACCTCGTCGCCACGATCGAAGCGCGCCGCCAGCACGGCGTCGGCCGCGGCCAGCGCGGCGCGTGCGGCGGCGGCCCAGGCCGCGTCGCCGTCGGGCGTCGGAGGAAGGTCAGCGGGAGCCGCGGGCGTGGGGGCTGCGGCGCTCATGCTCAGAGATCGTTGTCGTCGCCGGGCAGGCGGGTGAGGATTTCCGCCCCGTCCTCGGTCACCGCGATGGTGTGCTCCCACTGCGCCGACAGGCTGCGGTCCTTGGTGACCACGGTCCAGCCGTCGGGCATCACACGGGTCTTGTGCCCGCCTTCGTTGATCATCGGCTCGATCGTGAAGGTCATGCCCGGGCGCAGCACCAGCGCGTCGCTCTGCGGGCTGTAGTAGTGCAGCACCTGGGGGTCCTCGTGGTACACCCGGCCGATGCCGTGGCCGCAGTACTCGCGCACCACCGTGAACCGCTCGGACTCGGCGTAGGACTGGATCGCGCGGCCGATGTCGCCGAGGGTGGCGCCGGGGCGGACCGCGCGGATGCCGCGGAACATCGCCTCGCGGGTGGCGTCGACCAGACGCCGGGCCATCACCGAGGGCGTGCCGACGCAGTACATCCGGCTGGTGTCGCCGTGCCAGCCGTCCTTGATGACGGTGACGTCGATATTGATGATGTCGCCGTCCTTGAGCACCTTCGACGGGCTGGGGATGCCGTGGCACACGACGTTGTTGACCGAGGTGCAGATCGTGGCCGGGAAGCCCTTGTAGCCGACGTTGGCCGGGATGGCCTTCTGCACGTTCACGATGTGGTCGTGGCAGATGCGGTCGAGCTCGGCGGTGGTCACGCCGGGCTTCACGTGCGGGGCCACCACCTGCAGCACCTCGGCGGCCAGCCGGCCGGCGACGCGCATGTCTTCGATGTCCTGGGGGGTCTTGAGGGTCATAGGCATGTCCGGATTATGGCCGATCTGAGGCCGCGGCGCTGCCCCGGCTTGCCCGCAACCCTCTGTTCCGGCTAGAATCCCGGGGCTTCGCGGGGCACCGCCCCACGAGCCGCCCACGACGGGCGTCACCGTCGAATCCACACCCGCCGCCAATCACCGTCCCGGGGTGTCCCCAAGCCGCAAGGCGAAGGGGATCTGGAGACGGCGCGTCGGGGAGGCCCAACCCCGGAACCCAGCACCGTCCCCGCGACGGCGCACCGCCCA
>JBIJAD010000362.1:0-4091 GCA_044345955.1 Lysobacteraceae bacterium | reverse complement strand
CGCGAGAAGCTGCAGGAGCGCGTCGCCAAGCTCGCCGGCGGCGTGGCCGTGATCAAGGTCGGTGCTTCGACCGAAATCGAAATGAAGGAAAAGAAGGCCCGCGTCGAAGACGCGCTGCACGCGACCCGCGCTGCCGTCGAAGAAGGCATCGTCCCGGGCGGCGGCGTCGCGCTGATCCGCGCCAAGGCCGCGCTCGAAGGTCTCAGGGGCATCAACGAAGATCAGAACCACGGCATCCAGATCGCGCTGCGCGCGATGGAAGCGCCGCTGCGCGAGATCGTCGCCAATGCCGGCGAAGAGCCCTCGGTCATCGTCAACAAGGTGAAGGAAGGCCAGGGCAACTTCGGCTACAACGCCGCGAACGGCGAGTTCGTGGACATGGTCGAAGCCGGCATCCTGGACCCGACCAAGGTCACTCGCACCGCGCTGCAGAACGCGGCCTCGATCGCCGGCCTGATGATCACGACCGAGGCGATGGTCGCCGAAGCGCCGAAGAAGGAAGAGCCGGCCGCCGGTGGCATGGGCGGTGGCATGGGCGGCATGGGCGGGATGGATTTCTGATCGGCCCGCACCGGCACGCGTCACGAAAAACCCCGCCGCAAGGCGGGGTTTTTCTTTGCGCGCACGGCAGGCGGCATCGCGGCTGCGGCCGCATGCGTGGCATGAATACGATTGAAAAAACATCTCTGCCGTCGCGAGACATGTCTCGACGCGATGCTCTTCGATGCCGGTCACGCTTCCTCGTCCGTCGGATGTCCAGAATGCCGCCCGCGCCGGGGCCGCTCGACCTCCGGCGCGCATTCGCAGGTCGAGCCTGCCGCGGCCGCGTGGTCTCTGCGACCCGCACGATGCCGCGGCCCAACATGGAACCGTTCACATGAAGGAAACCCTCCGCACTTCCCTGCGGCTCGGCGCCGCCGTGGCGTTGCTGTCCGCCGCGACCGTCCAGGCCCAGACGTATTCGCAGCTCAGCCCGCTGCCCGGCAGCATGCAGGGCGCGCCGATCCTGGTCAGCAACAATCCCGAATCGGTCAATCGCGCCGGCCTGCTGCTGGGCATGGATGCGATGAACTCGGTGGATCCGGGCAAGGCCACCCGGCGCCTGACGGGTGCGACCACGCTCGACAGCGGCTGCGCCACCGGCGGCATGCGCGAGTTCTCGTTCTACATGCACCACATCCTCGGCGACCCGGTCGGCACCGACGCGCGGGTCGATCGCATCTTCCTGATCCTGGAACCGGTCGGTTCCAGCGCCACCTACACCGCCTACGGTGCGGCGATCTCGCAGCGCGACATCCTCGAACAGGCCGCCTACACGCTCGACCCGGGCCGCAGCCCGAGCTATTCGGTCGCACGCGTGCTGGTGACCGGCGCGATGCCGAGCTGGGTGGGCAGCACCAACGGCTCCCAGATCATCAACCATCCGACCTCGGCGCCGCGCACGATCACCGGGCCGACCCAGGTCTTCCAGTTGCGCGGCGGCAGCACGCCCAAGGGCGCGTCGCTGGACGCGCGCATCACCTTCCGCGCCTCCAGCGGCTGTCTGCGCGCGCGTCTGGTGGCCGCGCCCAGCACCATCACCACCGCGACCGCAGCCAACGATCTCGGCAAGTCGCTGTACGCCTGGGGCAACGTGCCGACCACCTACAACGCCGACGGCACCACCAACGTGCTCGGCGGCACGCCCTGCACCAGCCGACAGTCGCAGAACACCGACGGCACCTACAACTGGACCGGCTGGGGCCGTCCGGCCGGCATCTATCAGTTCAACAAGTGGATCGGCACCGTGCCGGTGACCTTCACCGGCGTCGGCCAGACCTTCGGCTACCGCTATCTGGCCGCGCCGGCCAATCTGCTGAGGGCGCCGAGCACCAGCCCGGTGACCATGCCCAGCGGCGTCTGCGATCCGCCGGCCGGTTCGCCCACGTCGCCCTCGGGCGACGCCCAGCGTCCGCTCGCGCTGCGTTACTACTCCAGCAACACCTCGCTCTATGCGGCGGGGCGCCCGGCCGATCGCGACAGCGACAAGTTCTCCACCGCCAACTATGGCGCGGAGTACAACGTCACCTACAACGTGACCAACAACAGCGCCTCGTGCATGCGGGTGCAACTGGTGTTCACGGCGTATCCGGGCGGCCAGAACTGCGCCACCTACACCGGCGGCGCGGCCACCCGCCACTACGACGGCGATTTCAAGATCACCACCGCCGGCGTCACCGGGTCCTCGGTGGTGCAGGCCTACATCAAGTGCAACACCAGCACCGCGACCACGCCGTTCATCCCGGCCGGCCGGATCACCGAGAAGGTGCTGGCCGAACGCGTGCTGGGCACCACCACCGCCAACCGCACGGTGAGCTGGAGCGTGCAGAACTTCATCCCCGGGCTGATCTCGATCCCGGCCGGGATGCTGGTGCGCTCCTCGGCGGCGTCCTGCCCGGTCTGACCGGGTCCGCACTGCGGGCCGCTCGGTCCGCGAATCGCCTGCGACGGCCCCGCGCGAGCGGGGCCGTCGTCGTGTCCGCCATGCCCGATCGGGCGGCATCGCCGGCGCGCGCAGGGCGCAAACCTTCGGCACTTGCCGCGGGGGCGGTTTCCGGGATCATCCCGGCGGGGCCCGCGCGGCAGTCGCTGCGCGGACAAGCACACGATCCGGAGACCGAATCATGATCCGCAGCGTCACCTTCGTCCTGGCCGCGCTGGTCTGCGCCGGGACGGCGCTTCCGGCCGCCGCGCAGGCGCAGAAGCAGCCTTTCACCATCGAGCGCAGTTGGCAGATCCAGCGCATCGGCGCGCCCAGCCTGTCCGACGACGGCCGCATCATCGTCGCGCCGGTCACCCGTTTCGCGCTGGACGAGGACAAGGCCTATTCCGATCTGTGGATCTGGAACGCCGACGGCACCGGCCAGCGCCGGTTCACCACCGACGCCGCGGCCGACGGCGCGCCGACCATCAGCCCCGACGGCAAATACGTGGCCTTCACTTCGCAGCGCGGCGACGACAAGGCGCCGCAGTTGTACGTGATGGCGCTGGACGGCGGCGAGCCGCGCCGGCTGACCCGCATCGCCAGCGGCGTGCAGAGCCCGAAATGGTTCGCCGACGGGCGCCGTCTGGCCTTCGTCTCGCGCATCTTCGTCGACCTGCCGCCGGAGGAGCAGGGCAAGCGTCTGGACGAGCGCAAGGACCGCAAGATGACCGGGATGGTCTGGGACGCCGGCCCGGTGTCGGCCTGGGACCAGTATCTCGACGAGCGTCAATTCCATGTCTTCTCGGTCGCGTTCGACCCGGCCGCCGATGCGCCGGCGCCGGTGCGCGCGCTGACCCAGCCCAGTGGCCTGCAACTGCCGCGCAGTGCGGTGCAGGGCACCGAAAATCTCTTCGCGATCTCGCCCGACGGCCGCGAGCTGGCCTTCGTCGCCGATTCCGACCCCGCGATCAACCTTTCCGACAACGACGTGTTCACGGTCGCGATCGGCGCCGACGGCAGCGGCGGCAAGGACGCGCGCAACCTCAGCGCCGGCAACAAGGCCGGCGACGGCGCGCCGCTGTACAGCCCCGACGGCCGTCATCTGAGCTTCGTGCAGCAGCGCATCCGCGGTTTCTACGCCGACAGGGGCCGGGTGATGCTGTACGACCGTCGCGCCGGCAAGACCCGCGAGCTGTTCGCCGAGTGGGACCGCACCGCCAATGGGTTGATCTGGGCCCGCGACAGCCGCCGGCTGTTCGGCGCGATCGACGATGCCGGCACGGTCCGCGTGTACGAACTGCCGCTGGACGGTCCGCCGCGCAAGGTCACCGGCGACAAGTCCTTCGGCGCGCTGGCGACGGCGCGCGACGGCAGTCTGATCGGCCTGCGCGAGAGCTTCGTCGAGCCGCCGACCCTGGTCCGCATCGACCCGCGCAGCGGCACCGCGACCAAGCTGTCGACGATCAACGACGCGCTGCTGGCCGCGACCGAACTGGGTACCTACGAATCGGTGACCTACAAGGGCGCGAACGGGCAGGACATCCAGATGTGGGTGAACTACCCGCCGGGCTTCGACAAGACGAAGAAATACCCGTTCTTCATGCTGATCCACGGCGGCCCGCACAAC
>JBIJAD010000052.1:0-14882 GCA_044345955.1 Lysobacteraceae bacterium | reverse complement strand
CATGGCGCGCGCGACAGACTCCGGATCAGTGAAATCGGCAACGGCGATTTCGGCACCCAGTCCTTGCAAGGCGCTCGAGCGCGCATCCTCGATCCGCACCATCGCGCGCACGGGATAGCCGGCAGCGATCAACTCGCGGACAACGACACCGCCGGTCTTGCCGGTGGCTCCAGTAACGAGGATTTTGGGGTTGATCATTCGGGCATCTCCTTGAATGACTCGAACCGTAGCGCGGCTTTACTGTTCATACAATCCGCTATAATCTGCACAGACCATGAAGCAGAACTATACAGTCCGCCGCAGTGCTCTCGAAGGTGTCGAGGCCTTTCTCACGGTTGCGCGCCTTAGGAACTTCCGGCGGGCGGCAGCAGAGCTTGGCGTTACACCGTCGGCCGTCAGTCAGGCCGTGCGCGGCCTTGAGGCGAGCATCGGGGCGCCTTTGTTCCTGCGTACGACGCGCAGTGTTGGATTGACCGAAGCGGGCAAGCGTTACCTTGAGCATGCTGGTCCTGCCTTCGATGCGCTGATCGCAGCACGCGAAGCTGCGCGCGAACTGGTATCGCGGCCCTCAGGACTGCTGCGGCTTGCCGTACCGCGGGCAGTCGTGCCGCTGGTATTGGAACCGATCATTGCTGGCTTTTGCCGTGCCTATCCCGAAATCGAGCTCGAAATCGCCGCAAGCGAAGAGATGGTCGATATCGCCAAGGACGGGTTTGATGCCGGTATCCGCATGGGCCAGTTGATTGCGCCCGATATGGTCGCCGTGCGCCTGACCCCGCCTTTCCCCTTCGTCGTCGTCGGCAGTCCGGCTTATCTTGACCAGCGCGGGGCGCCGGAAGCGTTGGAAGACCTGGCCGGCCATGACTGTATCCGGCTGCGCCGAGCGAATGGCTCGCTGGGTCGCTGGGTGTTTGTCGATGGCAATCGCCGTGTCGAGGTAGCGGTCACCGGCCCACTGATCGCGCATGATTATCCGACCGCGCTTGGGGCTGCGGTGCAAAGCGTTGGGCTGGCGCAATTGCCCGGACCGTTGGCGGAACTTCCGATCAAGCGGGGAAGCCTGCGACGGTTGTTGATCGCCAACGAAGCGGACGTGCCGGGGCTGTTCCTCTATCACACCGGCAAAAGCCAGGTTTTGCCCAAGCTACGCGTGTTCATCGACTACATGAGCACCCAACTTCCCTGATATGGGTGTGTGCTTGTTCGTGAACCGCCCCGGCAACCCCGGAGGCCATTTGGTGTGAGTCACGCCGCCGCCGGGATCGTGGTGCTGATGGTCAATGTGCTGTTCTGAGCGCCTGCCCCGCCCGCGCATGGCCGGTTCCGGCGCGGCAGCTCGTTCACTCCCCTACGGCAGCGCGCGCCCGACGATCCGGATCCCCTGCCCGGTCCCGCCCACAGTCTCCGCCCCCGCGGACAGATCGATGGAACGCAATCCGCATCCCGGCCCACCGCTGTCGACATCGCTCCCGCCGGGATCGCCGCCGCCTTCCGGCCTTCGCCGATGCGCGCCATCGGTCGCGCTGCTCGCGCTCGCGCTCGCCGCCTGCGCATGCACGCCCGCCCGCCCTCCGCGCGACGCCGCACCGCCCTCACCCGCACACGGAACCGCCATGAACGCAACGACCCTGTCCACGCCCGCCGAAGACGTCGCCCGACGCATGCTCCGGCTCTTCACCCAGATCCGCGGCCGCGCGGACATCGCACCGGCGCGGATCCGCGAATTGACCGGGATCGAGGTCCGCTACGGCAAGGACGACCCGAAACAGTACGGCTTCGGCGAAGCGATCGACGACACCTGGATCTACAACCTTGTGTCGCTGCCCGGCGCCGACGGCACGCCCGACCGGCTGATGTTCTCTTTCGACGATCAGACCCATCGCCATGCCGACATGGCGCCGGTCTGCGCGCTGGGCTTCGACGACTACGCCAGGGCGCTGACCGACGCGGGATTCGAATCGCGCCCGAGCCTCGGCCGCCTGGGCCAGGTCGAATACTGGGAATTCAGGCGCGGCGACGTGACCGTGCAGGTGCACGTCCGCGGCGAGAGCGAGGCGCGCGCAGATCGCCTCTGCGTCTCGATGATGATCGTCAACGTCTGAGGAGCGCGTCATGCCGACCCCCGAACAGAAACTCGAAGCGCTCCTCCAGGACTTCCAGGACAAGAACAAGACCGACACCACCGACCCCGGCAAGACCCTGCGCGAATGGCTGGACAAGTCGCCGGCGCTGAAGGCGCGGATGGCCGACGCGGTCGACAAGGGACTGCTGGTCAAGATCGAGGCCCTGCCCGCCGACGCCCACGCCGGCGGTTCCTACAGCGCCGGCACGAAAACGATGAAAGTGCCGATCGACAGCCTGAACGACCCGAAGCAGCAGGGCGAAATCACCTTCGTGCTGGGCCATGAAATCGAGCATGCGCATTACGGCACCCAGCGCACCGCCGCGAACGACGCCTTCAACAAGGACGTCAAGACGATCTCGGAAAGCAAGGCCGCCAAACACGACTATACGGCGCCGATCGCCAATTACGTGCAGTTCCAGCGCGAAAACGAGGGCAATGCGCATCTCGGCGGCTTCAACGCGATCGTGTCCAAGCTCACCCTGGACAACGGCAAGGCACCGACCCTCAAGGAGCTCTACGAGGCCGTGCCCGGCCGCATGCAGGACTTCATCGACCGCAGCGGCACCGCCCCGAACTTCACCTTCGCGCTGAAACCGGGGCTGACCCAGAGTCCGGACATGACCCTGGCGTCGACCAAGGAAAACCTCGCGACGATCGGCAAGATCTATTTCGATGCGCCCGCGCACCTGACCAACATCGGCAAGAACGGCAACCAGGACTACCCGACCTACTACGCCGACGCGAAGATGGACGCGATCGAGAAGATCGAGAAGATCGAGAAGGCGGCTTACGCCAAGGCGAAACTGGCCGATCCGACCGCGAAAGAGCCGCAGGTGGAGATCGATCTGCAGAAAGTCGGCGCGACCAAGTCGCTGCTGACCACGACCCTGAAATACACCGACACCACGCCGGTCAAGAGCGAGGAAGCGCCCAAGGTCGCGCCGTCCGCCGAGGACCCGAAAGCCAAACCCAAGGGCAGCGCGTCCGAGGAGCCGATCACCGCCGAACCCGCACGCGCCGCGAACTCGCTGCAGACCCAGGCCGATGCCGCCCTGCTGCGCCTGGGCATGGATCCCAACGGCCCGGAGGCCGCGCGTTTCGCGAACATGAGCGGACTGATGGCGCTGCAGGCGCAGCGCGACGGCTTGACCGAAATCACCGGCGCGCTCAAGGGCAAGGACGGTACCCTGATCGCCTACCAGGGCGATCCGAACAGCGAGTACGTCAAGCGCTCGGTGATCGACACGGAACAGGCGGTCAGGGAGCCGGCTGCGAAATCCGTCGCGGCGCTCGGCCAGTTGCAGCAGGCGCCGCAGCCCACGCCCGAAGCGCCGGTGCAGACGGCCGCGATGCAGCGCTGAGCGCACGGCCCGTCCGGGCGAGGTGGCCGCTTGGCCGCTGCGCCCGGACGGTCGCGTTGGTCACGCCGTCGCGCTCCTTCCGACCACACCACTTTCCGGACCGCATCGCCATGGATCACACCGCTCCACCCAACAACGCCGAAGACATCGGTCGACGCGTGATCCGCCTGGTCGAGAACGTGCGCGGCCGCGCCGATCTCTCGCCGCAGCGCGTCGAACAGCTCACCGGCATCAAGGTCGAATTCAATCCAGACGACCGCAACGAATACGGCTTCAGCGGCCAGCTCACCGACGCCTGGGCCTACAACCTGGTCTCGCTGCCGGAAAGCGACGGCAGCGCACCGTCGCGGCTGATGTTTTCCTTCGACGACGAAAGCCGCGCCGACGCCGACATGGGCCCGATCTGCGGCCTCGACTTCGACGACTACGCCGCCGCCCTCGCCGCCGCCGGCTATCGCGTCGCCCCCGCGCGCGGCAAACACGACCGGGTGCTGTACTGGGACTTCTCGCGCGACGAGGTCTCGGTGCAGATCTACGTGCGCGGCGAGAACGACGACCGGGCCGAGCACGCCTGCGTCTCCCGCCTCATCATCAACGCCTGAGGGAGACCACCATGGCCGTCGTCCCCGAAGATGTCCTGAAAAAAGCCGCCGAAGCGAAGAAGGCGGCGGAAGCCAAACTCGACACGATGTTGTCGGAGTTCGAGAAGGCGAACGACACCAGGACGTCCAAACCCGGCAAGAACCTGCGCGATCTGCTCGAAGCCTCGCCCGATCTCAAGGCGCGTGTCGTCGATTCGGTAGCCAAGGGCCATCTGGAGAAGTTCGCGCTGTTGCCGGTCGGCGCCCACGCCGGCGGCAGCTACAACAGCGACGACAAGACCATCGAACTGCCGCGCGCCGATCTGAAGAAGGCCGGCAAGGACAAATCCGCCGCGGCCGAGCTGGTGTTCGTGATGGGTCACGAAATCCAGCACTCCTTCAACAGCACGGTCAGCGACCGCGCGGTCGACGCCTTCATCAAGGATGTCGAGAAGATCGCCAAGGGCGCCGGCCCGCACGACTACACCGCCGCGGTGCGCACCTTCATCCAGAGCAATCGCGAAGACGAGGCCAGCGCCCACATCGGCGGCTACAACGCGATCGCCTCGCAGGTGCTCAAGGACAATCCCAAGGCCGGGCTGCGCGAGCTCTACTTCGCCCATCCGGCGCGGATGCAGGATTTCATCGACCGCAGCGGCAAGGCGCCGACCTTCAGCTATGCGCTGAAGCCGGGGCTGACCCTGGACGCCGACATGACGCTCAAGGCCACGCCCGAGAACGTCAAGGCGATGGGCAAGCACTACTTCGACCAGCCGCCCGCCGCCGCGCGGCTCGGCGCCAAGGGCAATCAGGACTATCCCAACTACTACGGCGAATGGGCGCTGAACGTGATCGCCGATGCCGAGAAGCAGGCGCTGAAGGACGCGAAGAAACTCGACCCCAAGGCGGTCGCGCCCGAGATCCAGCTCGACCTGAAGGATCTCGGGCTGAAGAAGTCGCTGCTCGACACCGGCCTGAAGTACACCGACACCAGCCCGAAGAAGCCGATCGCGCCGGCGCACGAAGCGGGGCATGAGGCACACGCGCGCGACGACGCCTCGCTCAACGGCCAGGCGACGAAAGCGCTGCAGCCGCTCGCGGCCCAGCTCGGCCTGAAGGATCACGCCGAAATCGCCAACCTCTCCGCCGCGACCGCGCTGCTTGCGTTGAAGGCCGGCATGGAACGCATCGACGGCGTGATCGTCGGCAAGAACGGGCAATTCTTCGCCTACCAGGGCGACCCGGCCAGCGAATCGGCCGACCGCATCGCGGTCAATGCCGCGCAGGAAAAACACAGACCCGCGGCCGAATCGCTCGCCACGCTTGCGAACGAACATCCGCAGCAGACCCTGGCGTCGCCGACGCAGCATCGCGCCCAGAACCTCTAAGCGGGCATCCGCTCAGCGCAATTCCCGAACGCCCCGCAGCGATGCGGGGCGTTCGCTTTTGTGGCCGGCGCATTTCACGGCGCGACCGGAAACGACGAAACCCGCATCCGGGTGGCGGGTTCCGCCGGGCTCCTGCGACTTCATCCATGCACGAGCGACGGTGACGGCTTCGGCCGGACATCGCCGGGCGGCGGACCGGCATGCGCACGGGCCCGCGGCCGCACGCCGCGCATCGTCATGCGCTTCTTTCACCCGACCCGAAGGATGACTTCAATGGATCACTCGCTTCCCCTCGACGCCGAGGACATCGGCCGCCGCGTGCTCCGGCTCGTCGCGAACGTCCACGGACCCGACGACCTCGCTCCCGCCCGCATCGAACAGCTCACCGGCATCCCGGTCGCCTTCGATCGCGACAACGCCGACATCTACGGCTTCAACGGCCGCCTTACCGACGTGTGGGACTACAACCTCGTCTCGCTGCCGCAGCGCGGCGGCAGATCTTCGCGGCTGATGTTCTCGTTCGACGACAACAGCCGCCGCCACGCCGACATGGCGCCGATCTGTGCGCTCGATCTGGACGGCTACGCCGCGGCGCTGGCCGCTGCCGGCTATCGCGCGACCCCCGTGCGCGGCCCGCACGACGAAGTGCTGCACTGGGACTTCGCGCGCAACGGCGTCCACGTGCACATCCATGTGCGCGGCGAAAACGACGCGCGGGCCGATCACGCCTGCGTCTCCAAGCTCATCATCAACGCCTGAGGATCGCGACCATGTCCATCGTCCCCGAATCGATCGACCGATACATGCGCTCGCCCGAAGAGCGACTCGACAGGATGCTGTCCGACTTCGAACGCGCCCACGATACCGCCACCTCGACGCCCGGCAGGAATCTGCGCACGTTGCTGGAAGAATCTCCCGAACTCGAGCGCCGCTTCGTGGACGCGGTGAAGCACGATCAACTGAGAACCTTCGAGCCCTTGCCGGCGAACGTAAACGCAGCCGCCACCTACAGCAGCGACACCGGAGCCATCCGCCTGCCGCTGGACGCACTGGCTCGCACCTACGCCAGCGACGCGAACACGCTGTCGATGCTGTCCGTGCTCGGACACGAAATCGAGCACGCCCGCTTCAGCGACGAGAAAAATGCCGTCATCGGCGCCTTCGAGCAGCGGATCTTCGACATCGCGAGAAGCCCGGGGCCGCACGACTACACCGACGCGATCAGGCCGGTTCTGGCCGTCCAGCGCGAAAACGAGGCGCGCGCCGAAATCGGCGGTTTCAACGCCTACGCCGCGCGGGTGATGGCGGACCATCCCGGCGCCGGCCTGAAGGAGCTCTACGAGGCTCATCCGCTGCTCGCACAGGCCTATATCGACCGCACCGGCAAGTCGCCGAGCTTCGGTTACGCGATGAAGCCCGGACTGACGCTTGACGCCGACAACACGATCGCAGCCTCGCCCGAGAACATCGAAGCGATGAGTCGGCTCTACTTCGACCTGCCGCCCACCGTGACCCGGCTGGGACCGAACGCCAACCAGGATTACACGAATTACTACGGCGATTTCGCGCTGTCCAAGATCGAACGCGCCGAGCGCGCGGCGCTGGTGTACGCCAAGACCTTCGATCCTTCCGCGGTCGCGCCCGAGGTGGTCGTGGACATGAATGCACTGGGTCTGCGGTCCGCATTGCTGCAGACGAGTCTGTCGATCTCCGCGCCCGACGCGCCGGAGGCCGCGATCGCGAAACCGGGTATCGGCCCGATCGCGCCACCGCAAGGGGAAGCGCCCATCGCCGACGCCGCCGGCGAACATCCGATGTACGGTCAGGCGCTGCGCGCGATCGACGGTCTCGCCGCGCAGCTCGGCCTGAACGGTCGCGGCGAAGCGGCCAATCTCGCCGCAGCGACGGCCGCGCAGGCGATGCAGGCGGGCATGGACCGCGTCGACGGCGTCCTGGTCGGCGTCAGCGGACGGCTCTACGCCTACCAGGGCGATCCGGCCAGCGCATCGGTGCACCGCGCCGCGGTCGACGTCGATCAGGCAAAGCTCACGCCCGCCCGCGATTCGCTCGATGCCCTGGCCACGGCAACGCCGCGCTGCGAACCGCAGCCGCCGAGCCAGTCGTTCGGCATGCGCCTGTAGACCGGCGCAGCGCGGGCACGACGCGAACGCTCCGCAGCGCTGCGGAGCGTTCGCGGTGCGGCGAGCGGACGGCGCATGTCGCCCGATCGCGACCGAGGCATCGCCGACGGCCGTGGCCTCGCGCAATCGAATCGGGTTCGCCCGGCTCGGACCGACGCTTGGCCCGGGACGGCGTCCGCCTGTAGGATCGGCATCGGCCGCGGCCCGGCAGTGTCGTGCGCCCGCACCGCTGCGAGCGCACACGCATCGACAAGGCCCGTCGCGTCGATCGGATCCAGGTCCTGACAGGGAGGTCGCCCATGCCCAAAGCCTACGAAAACCCGCTTCGGCCCGAAGCCAAGGAAACGCCTTACGAAGCGGCGAAAAAACCCAAGAACGAAAGCCAGTTCTACGACCAGGTCGGCAGCGGCGCGAAAGCCCTGACCGCGGTGCCTGCCGACATGCTCGGCGGCAATACCCGGCTGTTCTTCCGTTCGGACGACCGCCCGACCCGCGAGATTTTCGCCGACGGGTTCTCCGCGCGCGACGACCAGGGCATCGTCTATCGACTGATGAAACAGGACATCCATCCGCACACCGCCGTCTGCGTCACCGGCTCGCTGAACGCCGCGGCGCTGTTTCCGGTCAAGGTCGATCGCAGCAGATCGGCGGACATCGATCCCTCGCAGAAAGACGCGCCGGAGGAGACCCGCGTGTACGTGGTGGCGCCCAAGGCGCTGTTCGACACCCACGACGTCCAGGCGCGGTTCGCCGCCCGCATCGTCCGCGATCAGGGCGCCGAGCAGCAGGTCATGGCCCTGAACAATCTCCACGGCCAGGAGCGGGCCGCACCGCGGATCGACGCCGAGGACGTGCTCTGCGCATTCACGGTCAAGCGCACCTGGAGCGGCGCCGACTACACCGCAGGGGGCACCTTCACCATCACCGACTTCGAACGCAACCCTGCCGCCAGCCAACGGCACACCAAGGCTCTGGAGGATTTTTTCGCCGAGCTGAAGGCGCACGGCGAGATACAGCCGTTGTCGACCAGCCAGGACATCGCGCCGTCGTCCCGCGCACTGGTCGAACAGTATGTCGCCTCGGGCAATCCGCATGCGCCCGCGGAAAGAGCCCCACTGCCCGATGCGTTGGTCGCTGACATCGCGGAGAGCATGCGCGATGCGCGCAAGCTCGCCGGAGAACGCGCCAAATCGGACATAACCGCCTGGCGCAAGTGGAAGGATGAGGTGTCCGATCCCGATCAGGGCATCGGCGAAGACATGCCGGTGACGGTGCGCAGGATCGACGACCGCAACACCTTCATGGCCGAAATCGAACGATTCGAGCTGCGGATGGGCCGCATCGACGCGGTCGGCAGCCATGCCCGGCAGAAACTCTACGACAACGGCGAAAACAGCGAAGATGCGCGCGGTTATGTCGCCTACAAGGGCGACGACGTCGTCGTCGGCTGGATGACCCTGGTCCCGGGCGAGCGGGCGCACCGGATCGAGAAGATCTGCAGCGATATCGACCCGGTCCACGCCCGCGACGTCGGCCAGGCGCTGGTGGTGCAGGCGGTCGCGGAGTCGCACGCCGCCGGGAATCAGGGGAATCTCGACATCGACCGCCGCGACACGCTGAAGCTGGCCGGCGCGGACGTCGACCTGTTCAGGCACATGGGGTTCCACATGCGCGAAGACGGCGGCGCGCTGTTTCCCTTCGGGCGCCGCGACGGCTTTCCGCGCTGGGAGGAAGAAATGGTCGAGAGCGGCCGACACAACAAACGCGGCGAGCCGATGATGATGGTCTCGCGGCATCTGTTCCGCGAAAACGAGGCGCTGACCGTCGCGCCGGTCGCGTCCGATGAACTGCTCCGCCCCATCCTCCGCGACCCGCCCGCGCCCGCCGAGGGCCCGCAGGCCGATGGCCTCCCCCTGCATCCGCTCCATCGGGATGCGCTTCTGGTCCTGGAGCCGCTGCGCGCGCGGTTCGGTCTCGATGAAGAGGCTTTCCGCAACACCGCCGCTTTCACCGCCCAGGCCGCCGGCCGGGAAGGGATGCGCGGGATCGCGCACATGGATGTCGGCGAGAGCGGGCTGTTCCGGGTCTTCGACGGGCAGCGCAGTTGCACCTGCGACATCGCCGAGGCGCGGGCAACGCCCGCCGATCAGTCGCTGATGCGTCTGCCGGACTCCTCGGAGCCACGGGTGGCGATGTCGAGCGGGTCGAGCGGATCGTCACGGCACATTTGAGGGCACGCCGCGATCCGGTTCGGGACGCGGCTACAACCCGCGCGCCGCCTGCTCCACCGCGCGGAACAGCGCGCGGCCCTTGTTCATCGTCTCTTCCCACTCCTTCTGAGGGTCGGAGTCGTAGACGATGCCGGCGCCGGCCTGCACGTAGAGGCGGCCGTCCTGGATCACCGCGGTGCGGATCGCGATCGCGGTGTCGGCATCGCCGTGCCAACTGATGTAGCCGATGCTGCCGGCGTAGACATTGCGCTTGACCGGCTCCAGTTCGCGGATCACTTCCAGCGCGCGGATCTTGGGCGCGCCGCTGACCGTGCCCGCCGGGAAGGTCGCGCGCAGCACGTCGGCGTAGCTCAGCCCCTGCTTCAGGCGGCCGGTGACTTCGCTGACGATGTGCATGACGTGGCTGTAGCGTTCGATCACGAAACGATCGCCGACCTCGACCGTGCCCGGTTCGCTGACCCGGCCGACATCGTTGCGGCCGAGATCGATCAGCATCAGATGCTCGGCGCGTTCCTTGGGGTCGGCCAGCAGTTCGGCTTCGAGCGCGAGGTCTTCCTCGTGGGTCTTGCCGCGCGGCCGGGTGCCGGCGATCGGACGCACCGTGACCGTGCTTTGACCGTCTTTGCCGCCTTCCAGCCGCACCAGGATCTCCGGCGACGAACCGACGACCTGGGTGCCGCCGACATCGAGAAAATACATGTACGGCGACGGATTCAGCGCACGCAGCGCGCGGTACACATCGACCGGGCGCGCGCGGAACGGCACCGACATGCGCTGACTCAGCACCACCTGGAAGATGTCGCCGGCGCGGATGTAGTCCTTGGACTTCTCGACCGCGGCGATGAAGCCCTCGCGGGTGAAGCCGGAGATGAAATCGCCTTCGTTGAGGCCGGCGGTATCGCGCGCCTCGGGATAGCCCGGGCCGCCCTGGCGCAGGCGATGCGTGAGTTCGTCGAGTCTGCGGTTGGCGCGCGCCCAGGCCTGCGGTTCGCGCGGGTCGGCGTGCACGATCAGGTACAGCCGGCCCTTGAGGTTGTCGAACACCGCGACATCGCGGCTGTCCATCAGCAGGATGTCGGGCGTGCCCAGTTCATCCGGCGCGTTGCCGCCGCGCAGCCGCGGTTCGATGTACTGGATGCATTCGAAGCCGAACCAGCCGACCAGCCCGCCGGTGAAGCCGGGCAGCCCCGGCAGGCGCGGAATCTTCTGCGCGGTGCGCAGGCGTTCGACCTCGGCCAGCGGGTCCTCGACCACGCGGCTGTCGACCAGTTCGCCCAACTCGCTGACGAACAGCGTGTGCCCGGCGAACGCGTAGACCCGATGCGCGGGCAGGCCGATGATCGAATAGCGGCCGAAACGCTCGCCGCCCTCGACCGATTCGAACAGATAGGTGTGCGGGCCGTCGGCCAGCTTGAGATAGACCGACAGCGGGGTGTCGAGGTCGGACAGCACTTCGCGCACCACCGGCACGAGGGTATGGCCGTCGGCGGCGTACTGCTGGAATTGTTCGAACGAGATCACGCGATGTCCTTGGCGTCGGGGGACGGGCGTTGCGAAAAGCGTCGGCAGACGAGGGAACGGCTCAGGCGCGGGCGCGGCGGCGCCATCGCGGCGCGGCGTGCGGAGCGGGTCGTGCCCCGCGAAGGGCGGCGTCGATGGCAGCGGTCGTGACGGGATGCATGGCCGCCCATGCTAACGGCTTCGCCGCCCCGTCGCATCCGCGCCACCGCGTTGTCATGCGCTGGTCACGGTTCGCCCGGAACATGGCAGTCCATCGCAGGGACGACTGACGGAAGCGGGATTGCTTCCACCCTTCCCCGGGCGGCGCCGCAAGGCGCCGCTCTTTTTTGCACTCGGAGGCCTGTGGGAGCGACGCAAGTCGCGACCCGACGCGCCGACGGCATCGACCGGCCGGGTCGCCGCCGCAACCGACCGCCGGGGTGGCTACTTGCGTCGCTCCCACAACACCGGAGGGATCAAATCACTCCGCAACCCGCGGCTGTCACCGCACCGCCGCCACCGCGGCCTTCATCGCCGAGACGATCGCCGGGTAATCCGGCTGACCGAAGATCGCCGAACCGGCGACGAAGGTGTCCGCACCCGCGCGCGCGATCTCGGCGATGTTGTCGACCTTTACCCCGCCGTCGATCTCCAGCCGGATGGGCCTGCCGGTGCGCGCGGTCGCCGCGTCGCTGCGCTGACGCACCGCGCGCAGCTTGTCCAGCGCCGAGGGAATGAAACTCTGCCCGCCGAAGCCCGGGTTCACCGACATCAGCAGCACCAGATCGAGTTCGTCCAGCACATAGTCCAGCACCTCCACCGGCGTCGCCGGGTTCAGCACCAGCCCGGCCTGACAGCCGGACGCCTTGATGAGCTGGATCGTGCGATGCACATGCCGGCTGGCCTCGGGGTGGAAGCTGATCAGCGACGCGCCCGCCTTCGCGAAATCCGGCACGATGCGATCGACCGGCTCCACCATCAGATGCACGTCGATCGGCGCGGTCACCCCATGCTTGCGCAGCGCCTCGCACACCAGCGGACCGATGGTCAGATTGGGCACGTAATGGTTGTCCATCACGTCGAAATGCACCCAATCCGCGCCCGCGGCGAGGACGGCGTCAACCTCCTCCCCGAGTTTCGCGAAATTGGCCGAGAGGATGGAGGGGGCGATGACGGTGGGTTGCATGGCGGCGGGTCGTGGGAGGGGCTTGGCCCCGACGCCGCCATTATCGCCGCCGGGGACCGGGCCGGAACCCGGCCTCGCCTGCAACAATGCAAAATGAAAGTTTCTGTTTCAGTCCGGGCGCAGCGCAGAACGACCAAGGCCCGCGCCGGCGGGACGCTTTCGCTTTTAAGGGAGGTCCGGGAGAGCCGACGGATTCCGGACAGTGTGTCCGCAGGCGGTCGGCCCTCCCGGGCCTCCCCCAGTGTTGATCCTCCACAATCCCGCTCAGCGCTGCTGGCGCAATTTGCGGATCCGGTCGTAGGCAGCGTTGATCTCGGCGGCGCGCTTTTCGGCTTCCCGGCGGAGTTCTTCGGCGACGCCGACGAGGCGGTCGGGGTGGCACTGGGCGATCAGGCGGCGATAGGCCTGCTCGACCTCGGCGTCGCTGGCGGTCTCGGCGACGCCGAGGGTGCGGTAGGCGGCTTCGCGGCGGTCGGCGAAGCGGAACCAGTCGGCGTCGAAGGCGTGGCCGATCAGCAGGCCGATCAGGGCGCCGCCGGGGTGCCGCATCAGCAACCAGCCGGCGATGAAGCCGAAGAATTTTCCGTACCAGCGTGTCATGGGCCGCAGTCTACAGGTCCGGTGGGGGCGAATGCCCCTTCAACCGGGGAGGCCAACCGGGCGGCGGCCAACCGGGCGGCCAACCGGGGACACCCACTTTTCGACCGGCCAACCGGGGACACCCACTTTTCGACCGGCCAACCGGGGACACCCACTTTTCGACGGCCAACCGGGCGGCCAACCGGGAACACCCACTTTTCAGCCCCTCCCTCCATCGTGAGGCCCTCCATCGGGGACACCCAATTCTTTGCGCCCCCCGCAAAGCGCCCCCGCCGCAGACCGTCCGCATCCGTGCTCAAAAGCCCGGCCATTGCACCGGACATGGCCGTGGGCTCAGTCCAGCAGCATCCTGCAGGTCACGCCCATGCAGCCGCCGGTGGACAGGTCCAGGACCACCGAATGGCCGGGACTGCCGCGCGGGTAAGGCACCCGGGTGTCGAGCAGGAAGATCACCGAATGCGCGCCGTTGAGGCCAGCGGGGATCGTGAAGTCCTTCTGGATCACGTAGGTGTTCATGGACGCGCTGCGTTCCTGGAAGCCCGCCGGCACGCCGCGGCGGTTGGCCTCGGACCAGCGCAGGGTCCAGCGCGAGAGATCGCTGCCGTTGGCGGGACGGATCTGGCCGGCGCGGATCGCTTCGACGAGGGCGGCCTCGCCGGTCAGGGCCGGCGGCGGCGCAGGCCGTACCGGCGGCGGATCCTTCGGGGTCAACGCCACCAGGCGTTCGACCGGCGCCGGGTTCTCGGCCGGCGCGGTCGCCGGGGGTGGGGCGACAGGCGTCGCTGGAAGACTCGAAGCAGAGGGGGTCGACGCAGGCAGATTCGAAGCCGGGAGGCTCCCGACGCTCGCCTCCGGGGCCGGCAGCCGCGTCTGCGGCGATGTGGTCGACCCGGGGCCGAGCAACGATGCGAGCCAGGTGATCGTCACCAGTCCGGTCAGCGCCAGTGCCACCCACGACAGTTGGCGTGTCCTGCGGCGCTCTGCCGATGTCGCCATGGCCGCGTGCGACGGTTCGGGCGCAGGATTGCGGGACGATTCGCGCTTGCGCAGCGCCCTGATCCGCTCATAGGCATTGTCGATCGCGCGGGCCTTGTTCTCGACCTGACGGCGGATCGGGGCTGCGAGGCCGGTGCGCCGGTCGGGGCCGTACTGGGCGATCAGCCGGAGGTAGGCCTGTTCGACCTCGGCATCGCTGGCGTATTCGGAGACACCGAGGGTGCGGTAGGCGGCTCCACTGCGTCGGGTGATGGCGCCGAGGAATGTTTCATGCCAGCGTGTCATGGCCCGCAGTTTACAGGTCCGGGGGGCGTGAGCCGCTTCCCGGGCGCGCCGGGAGCCTTACACTAGGCGGCCCCGACCGCTTCCGATGGACTGCGCGTGGCGACGACCCTGCTGGAATCCGACCTCCCCGGCCTGACCCTGCGTCATCGCGGCAAGGTGCGCGATGTGTTCGATCTGCCCGGCGCGGGCCTGAGTCTGCCGCACGAGGCCCGCGAGTTCGGGCCGCTGCTGCTGATGGTCGCCACCGACCGGCTCAGCGCCTTCGACGTGGTGCTGCCCGATCCGATTCCCGGCAAGGGCGAGATGCTCTGCCAGATCAGCAATTTCTGGTTCGAGAAGACCGCGCACATCCTGCCCAACCACATCACCGGCATCGACGTGGCCGCGGTGCTGCCGCCCGGCGTCGATGTCGCGCTTTACGCGAAGCGCGCGGTGGTCACGCGCAAGCTCAAGCCGGTGCCGGTGGAGGCGATCGCGCGCGGCTATCT
>JBIJAD010000064.1:0-13619 GCA_044345955.1 Lysobacteraceae bacterium | reverse complement strand
CCACCCTCAGCCACGTCATCGCCAACGAACTGGGCGTGAACCTGCGCACCACCTCCGGCCCGGTGATCGAGAAGGCCGGCGACCTCGCTGCGCTGCTGACCAACCTGCAGGCGCACGACGTCCTGTTCGTGGACGAGATCCACCGCCTCTCGCCGATGGTCGAGGAAGTGCTGTACCCGGCGATGGAGGACTTCCAGATCGACATCATGATCGGCGAGGGCCCGGCGGCGCGTTCGATCAAGCTCGACCTGCCGCCGTTCACCCTGATCGGCGCGACCACCCGCGCCGGGCTGCTGACCGCGCCGCTGCGCGATCGGTTCGGCATCGTCCAGCGCCTGGAGTTCTACAGCGCCGAGGAGCTGACCCGGATCGTGCGCCGTTCGGCGCAGATCCTCGGCATCCACTGCGAGCCCGAGGGCGCCGGCGAGATCGCGCGCCGCTCGCGCGGCACCCCGCGCATCGCCAACCGCCTGCTGCGCCGGGTCCGCGATTTCGCCCAGGTCCGCGCCGAGGGCCGCATCGATCGCGAGGTCGCCGACGCGGCGATGCGGATGCTCAAGGTCGACCCGGAAGGGTTCGACGAGTTGGATCGCCGCCTGCTCAATCTGATCGTCGAGAATTTCGACGGCGGCCCGGTCGGGGTCGAATCCCTGGCCGCGGCACTGTCCGAGGAGCGCGGTACCCTGGAGGACGTGATCGAGCCGTATCTGATCCAGCAGGGCTTCCTGGTGCGCACCGCGCGCGGGCGCATGGCCACGCCCCGGGCCTACCGCCATCTCGGGCTCAAGCCCCGGGCCGGGGCGCGCGACCTGTTCGCGGAGGACGCGGATGGTGGTTGATACGACAGCGGCCGAGACGGCGGTGACGGCGGTCGGTGGCGCAGGGTTCAGCTTTCCGACACGGGTCTACTGGGAGGATACCGACGCCGGTGGCGTGGTCTATCACGCGCAGTATCTGGCCTTCCTCGAACGCGCGCGCACCGAATGGCTGCGCGCCAGCGGGTACGGCCAGGAACTCCTGCGTCGCGAATACGCTCTGGTATTCGCGGTGCGCGCGATGACGATCGATTTCCGTCTGCCGGCGCGGCTGGACGACGTCCTGCAGGTCGGCGTCGCGCTGCGCGAGTGCCGGGGCGCGAGCCTCGCACTGGCGCAGACGATCGACCGCGACGGCGTCCGCCTGATCGATGCCACGGTGCGGATCGCGGCGCTGGACGCGGCGGGATTCAAGCCCCGGCCGATTCCCGAACCGCTGCGCTCGCAATTGCTGGCGCTGGTCGAACCCGCCGCCGCGGGCTGATCCGGCGGACTGCGGCCGGAGCCCGCATCACCCGCTCTCCACGCCGCCCCACGCACCCCGCCAGACGCCACGCAACGCTTTCGGAGCCACCGGATGTTCCCATTGATCCCTGTCCTGCACGCGGCCGCGATCGACGCCGTTCCCGTCGCCACCGTCGCCATCGCCAAAGCCCAGGAAGTCGACTACGTCGCGCTGGTGCTCGGCGCGACGATTCCGGTCAAGATCGTGATGGCGCTGCTGCTGCTGGCCTCGGCCGCTTCGTGGGTCATCATCTTCCGCAAGAAGCGCCTGCTCGACCGTGCCCAGCGCGAGGCGAACGGTTTCGAGGAACGGTTCTGGTCCGGCGGCGATCTCGGCCGCCTCTACGCCGACGCCACCGCGCGCAAGCAGCAACTGGCCGGGATGGAAGCGATCTTCGAGGCCGGACTGCGCGAATTCAGCCGCGCCCGCCAGCGCCGCGGCCTCGATCCGCGCTCGCAACTGGAAGGCGCCCAGCGGGCGATGCGCGCCAGCGCCTCGCGCGAACTCGACGGGCTCGAACGCAATCTCGAATTCCTCGCCAACGTCGGTTCGATCACGCCGTACGTCGGCCTGTTCGGCACCGTGCTCGGGATCATGGCCTCGTTCCACGGCATCGTCGGCGCCGAAGGCGGCGCCACCCTGGAGAAGGTCGCGCCCGGCATTTCCGAGGCCCTGCTCGCCACCGCGATGGGCCTGTTCGCGGCGATTCCCGCGGTCTGGGCCTACAACCGCTTCGCCACCCGGGTCGAACGTCTGGCCGTGCGCTACGAGACCTTCGCCGAGGAGTTTTCCTCGATCCTGCAGCGTCAGGCCCACGTCGACGAGACCTGAGACCGCAACCCCGTCGCCGTCGCCGGCGCGTTGTCGCCGGCTCGTCAGCGAACGCATTCACGGGAGCCCCCCATGGCCCATTTCCTCGCCGCCCGCCGCCTCCGCAAGCGCAAGCTCAAGGCCGAGATCAACGTCGTGCCCTACATCGACGTGATGCTGGTGCTGCTCATCATCTTCATGGTCGCCGCGCCGCTGATGAACCTCGGCACCGATATCCGCCTGCCGCAGTCGAAAGCCAAATCGCTGGAGGTCCCGCGCGACCCGATCGTGCTGAGCGTCTACGCCGACGGCCGTCTGGCGCTGATGCTCGAACGCGGCGAGAACCGCGAGATGACCGCCGAGGAAATCGTCGCGCGGCTGGCGGCGATCCGGCGCCAGAACGCCGAAGCCACCGTGCTGGTCAACGGTGCGCGTGAGGCCGATTACCAGACGGTGATGCAGGGCATCGACCTGATCAAGCAGGCCGGGATCACCCGCGTCAGCCTGATCAGCGTCGCCGAGAGCGGTCGCTGACCGCCCGCCGCGGAGCCTGAGCTGATGCGCGAGAACCGCGACGACACCGTATTCGGTCTGGCGATGTCGCTGGCGATCCACGTCGTGCCCGTGTGGCTGCTGGTGCTGGCCGGGCTGTGGCGCACGTCGGTCGATTCCGCCGGCGGCGCGCCGATCGCGGCCGACGTGATCGACCCCAATGCGCTGTCCGCCGATGTGCGCAGCGCCCTGCGTCGTCCGCCCGAGCCGCTGGCGGAGCCGCCGCCGCCGCCGCAGGAAGAGCCGCTGCCCGATGCGCTGGAAGAACCGCCCGAGCCGCCGCCGGAAGAACAGCCGCTGGCGCAGGAGCTGTTGCCCGAGCCCGACACCGAGGATCAGGTCGAAGTCACGCCCGACGCCGCGTCCGAGCAGACCGCCGACAGCGCGCAGGCCGCGCGCCAGCGTCAGGGTCAGGTCGATCTGACCGAGCGCGATCGGCAGGAACGCCCGGAGCAGCGCGGCAAGACCCCGATGCAGCTCGAACGCGAGCGCCAACTGGCCGATCTGAGTCGCCAGGACGAATTGAAGCGCCTGCAGCGCGATCAGGCGCTGGCCGAGGAGCGTCTGCGCCAGATCGCCGAGTACCAGGCCCGCCGCGCCTCGAACAACGCCGCCGCAGCCTCGGCCGCGCAGGGACCGGCCGGCCCCGACGCCGGCCTGTCCGAAGCCTATGCGCGCGCACTGACGGAGGCGATCCGCAGCAACTGGATCCAGCCGGACAACGTCTCCCCGACCCAGGTCTGCCGGATCAAGATCCGGCAGATCCCGGGCGGGGAGGTGATCGATGCCCAGGTAGACCCCAGTTGCCCCTACGATGAGGCCGGGCGGCGTTCGGTCGAGGCTGCGGTGCTGCGCGCCCAGCCCTTGCCCTATCGCGGCTTCGAGTCGGTGTTCAAGCGCGACCTGACCCTGAATTTCCGCGCCGAAGAACGCTGATCGGCGCATTCCTGCGCCTCGCGGCGGCTGCCGGTCCGCCACCGTTCATCTTTCTGACCGTTTTCGCGGCCAAGCTGTCGGCTCCCCGTGCGTTCCCCACCGGGAGTTCCCGCCCGCGATGAGCCTGTCCGAAATGCGCGTTTCGCCCCCCGCCTCCTTCGCCCGCCGCCTCCGTCTTCCGCTTCTCGCCGCTCTGGCGTTTATCGGGCTGCTGTTCATCGGTCTGTTCCCGCGGCTCGCCGCAGCCCAGCAGCGCGGGCTGGAGATCGACATCGTCGGCGGCAACCCCTCGGCGCTGCCGATCGCGATCGCGCCGATGCCCTACCAGGGCGGCGGCGCGGCGCCGACCACCGATGTCGCCGAGATCGTCCGTGCCGATCTGGCGCGTTCCGGCCAGTTCCGGCCGATGCCGGTCGCCGATTTCGCCGGCCAGCGCCCGACCCGCGGCAGCGAGATCGACTACGGTTTCTTCCAGCAGGCCAAACAGAACTACATCGTCGTCGGCCGCGTGCTCGACACCGGCGACGGCGGCTACCGGGTCGAGTACGAACTGTTCGACATCGCCAGGAACCGTCTGCTCGCCTATTCGAAGACCGCGCGCGTCAACGCGATGCGCGACCTCGCCCACCAGATCGCCGACGAGATCTACGAGAAGATCACCGGCGTGCCCGGCGCGTTCTGGACCCGCATCGCCTACGTCGTGCAGACCGGCGTCGGCAGGAACGCGCGTTACGCGCTGATGGTCGCCGACGCCGACGGCTACAACCCGCACACCGTCCTGCCCAGCACCCAGCCGATCATGTCCCCCGCATGGCATCCCGACGGGCGCAGGCTGGCCTTCGTCAGCTTCGCCGAGGGCAAGCCCGGCATCTACATCATCGACGTCACCCGCGGCGGCGCGCTGCCGCCGCCGATCGCGAGCTTCCGCGGCATCAACAGCGCGCCGAGTTTCTCGCCCGACGGCAGCAAGCTGGCGATGACCCTCTCGCGCAGCGGCAATCCCGAGATCTACGTGATGGACGTGGCCAGTCGCGCGCTGACCCAGTTGACCAATCACTTCGGCATCGACACCGAACCGGTGTGGAGCGCCGACGGCTCCAACATCTACTTCACCTCCGACCGCGGCGGCCGGCCGCAGATCTATCAGGTGCCCGCGACCGGCGGCAGCGCCACCCGCGTGAGCTTCCAGGGCAGCTACAACGCCCGCGCCACGGTGTCCGCCGACGGCAAACGCATGGCCGTGGCACAGGGCAGCGGCAACGTGTACCGTATCGCGATGCTCGATCGCAGCCTCGGTTCGCCGCGCTGGTCGATGCTCTCGCCCGGTTCGCTCGACGAATCCCCGAGCTTCGCCCCCAACGCGAGCATGGTGCTGTACGCGGCGCGCGAAGGCGGTCGCGGCGTGCTCTATGCGGTCTCCGCCGACGCGCGCGTCCGCCAGCGCCTCGTGGTCGCCGGCGGCGATGTGCGCGAACCGGCCTGGGGCCCGTATCGATCGCCGCGCTGATCGCATCGCGCGACGTATGCCGCCCCCGAAGCCCCACACCCCGCTTCCTCCCTTTCGAATCCCCACGATCCCAAACGCGACACCGACGAGGACCCCATGAACAAGACGACCCGAGTGCTGCTCACCGCGATCCTCTGCGCGACCGCCGTCGCATGCACCAAGAAAGTGAAGGAAGATCCCAGTCCCGGCAGCACCACCGGCGGCACCACCGGCACGACCACCCCCGGCGGCGTGACCAGCAACCCGATGCCCGGCAGCGGCATGTACGGTCCCGGCGATCTCGACACCGACGCCTGCCTGCGCCAGCGCGTGGTCTATTTCGATTTCGACCAGGATGCGCTGAAACCCGAGTTCCAGAACATCGTCTCCTGCCACGCCAAGTATCTGCGCGACCGTCCCAGCGCCCGCATCACCCTCGAAGGCAACGCCGACGAGCGCGGCAGCCGCGAGTACAACCTCGGCCTCGGCGAGCGCCGCGGCAATGCGGTGTCCTCGGCGGTGCAGGCCAACGGCGGCTCCGGCACCCAGATCACCGTGGTCAGCTTCGGTGAAGAGCGCCCGACCTGCACCGACTCCAGCGAAGACTGCTGGGGCCGCAACCGCCGCGTCGAGATCGTCTACACCGCGAAGTGATGCCCGCCGCGCGGGGCGTCCGTCGCGACGCCCCGCCGGTGTTGCCGCGTTCATCGCCGGCATGTTCTGCTCGCGACATCCTTCTGCCGGGTCGCCCGCCGTGAATCCTCTCCGTCTTCCGTCAGCGTCCCGCGTGCGCATCGCACGCCCGCTCGTCTTCTTCGCGCTGATCCTCGCGCTCGTTTTCTCCGCGCCGGCGATGGCCCAGCGCGTGAGCACCGCCGATCGCCTGACCGCGCTCGAACAGCAGCTCTCGGCGATGCGTACCGGCAATGTCGATCTGCTCAACCAGGTCGGCGAACTGCGCACCGAAGTGCAGTCGCTGCGGTCGCAGATCGAGGAACTGCAGCAGCAGCTCGAACAGCAGAAGCAACTCGGCCGCAACCAGTATCTGGACGTGGACGGCCGCCTGAACCGGCTGGAAAGCGTCGCCCCCACGCCCGGCGCGGTGCCGTCGGCGCCGGCGACCACCCCGGCGGTGCCGGCGACGACGCCCGCCGCGTCGACCAGCGCAGCCAGCACGACCCCGGCCCCGGCGGTGCAGGACAGCGCACCGCGGGTCTACGGCGATGCCTCGACCATCGCCCGCAGCGGCGACGAGCGCGGCGCCTACAACATCGCGTTCGATGCGCTCAAGGCCGGTCGCTACGCCGACGCGGCGCGCGCCTTCCAGTCTTTCCTCGATGCCTATCCCGACGGCGTCTTCGCCCCGAACGCGCTGTACTGGCTGGGCGAGAGCTACTACGTCACCCAGAACTACGCGCTGGCCCAGGAGCAGTTCGAGATCCTGCTCGATCGCCATCCCACCCACGACAAGGCCGCCGGCGCGTTGCTCAAGGTCGGCCTGTGCCAGTACGGCCTGCGCCAGCTCGACGAAGCCGAGGCCACCCTGCTGCGGGTGACCGAGCGTTATCCCGGCACCGAGGCCGCGCGCACCGCCGACGACCGCCTGCGCGCGATCCAGTTGCAGCGGGCGCGGCAGCCGCGCTGAGATCGGCTGCAGGGCGCACTTGTGGGAGGGCCGGGAGGCCCGATCCGCTTTTCTCTGCCTGTGTCGGGCCTCCCGGCCCTCCCACAACAGACATATCGCCCGCCGCCCGACACCGGTCCGCCGGTTAAAATGTCCCGATGAACGCTGCTTCTTTCCCTGAAGCGACCGCCCCCGCGGCGGCCGCCGCCGCCGCGGATCGCCTCAAGATCACCGAGATCTTCCTGTCGCTGCAGGGCGAGGCCCGCGACGCCGGCTGGCCGACCGTGTTCGTGCGCCTGACCGGCTGTCCGCTGCGCTGCCGCTACTGCGACACCACCTATTCCTTCTTCGGCGGCGAGTGGCGCGGCATCGACGACATCCTCGACGAAGTCGCCGCCCACGGCGTCCGCCACGTCTGCGTCACCGGCGGCGAGCCGCTGTCGCAGAAACGCTGCCTCGACCTGCTGCGTCGGCTCTGCGACGCCGGCTACGTCGTCTCGCTGGAAACCTCCGGAGCGATCGACATCGCCGAGGTCGATCCGCGCGTGTCGCGGGTGCTCGACATCAAGACCCCGGCCTCCGGCGAAGCCGACCGCAACCGCTGGGAGAACCTGCCGCTGCTCACCGCGCACGACCAGATCAAGTTCGTGATCTGCGATCGCGCCGACTACGACTGGGCGCGCGCGGTGCTCGCCGAACACCGTCTGCACACCCGCTGCGATGTGCTGTTTTCACCCAGCAAGGAACAACTGCCGGCGCGCGAACTCGCCGACTGGATCGTCGCCGACCGCCTGCCGGTGAAGTTCCAGATGCAGTTGCACAAGATCCTGTGGGGCGACGAGCCCGGCCGCTGAGGAATGCCGATGAAACCCGCCGTCGTCCTGGTCTCCGGGGGCATGGACTCCGCCGTCGTCCTCGCCATCGCCTGCGAGCGCGGCTTCGCGCCGCATGCGCTCAGCGTGCGCTACGGCCAGCGCCACACCTCCGAGCTCGACGCCGCCGCGCGCGTGGCGCAGGCGTTGGGCGCGGTCGCGCACAAGACCGTGCACGTCGACCTGCGCAGCCTCGGCGGTTCGGCCCTGACCGACGACGCGATCGAGGTGCCGGTCGACTCCGACGGCCACGTCATCGGTGCCGGCATCCCCAGCACCTACGTGCCGGCGCGCAACACGATCATGTTGTCGGTCGCGCTGGGCTGGGCCGAGGTGCTGGGCGCCACCGACCTGTTCTGCGGGGTCAACGCGGTGGACTATTCCGGCTACCCCGACTGCCGGCCCGAATTCATCGCCGGCTTCGAGGCCCTGGCCAACCTCGCCACCAAGGCCGGGGTGGAAGGCGCCGGCTTCCGGGTCCACGCCCCGCTGATGCGCATGACCAAGGCCGACATCGTCCGCGAAGGCCTGCGCCTGGGGGTGGATTTCGCCGCCACCGTCTCCTGCTACCAGGCCGACGCCGAGGGCCGCGCCTGCGGACATTGCGACGCCTGCCGCCTCCGCGCCGAGGGCTTCGCCGCTGCCGGCGTGCCCGATCCCACCCGCTACCGCCCCGGCTGACCCGTTCACGGCCGTTTGGGCTAAAATGCGCGCCCCGGCGCAAGGCCGGGCCGGGGAATCCCGGGTGCCATGGGTCGTTAGCTCAGTCGGTAGAGCATCGGACTTTTAATCCGCTGGTCGATGGTTCGAATCCATCACGACCCACCAAAAACCCGTCCTAGAGCATCCCGAAAAGGCCGAAATAACCTTGAAGATCAAGGGTTTCGGCCTTCTTTGCGTCCGCAGGTGTCCCGTGGGGGCCCTTGCAATCCGGGGGCAACTGGGGGCAACTTTGGGGGCAACTGCCCCCGGGTTTGGTGGAGTTGCCCCCAATGCCGTTGACCGATGTCGCGATCCGCAAGGCGAAGCCCGGCGCCAAGCCGTACAAGCTGGCCGACGCTGGCGGCCTGTACGTGGAAGTCACGCCCTCTGGCGGCAAGTGGTGGCGCTGGAAGTACCGGCGCCCGGACACGGGGAAGGAAAACCGCCTGAGCTTCGGCACCTATCCCGAAGTCGGGCTGGCCGATGCGCGCACGCGCCGGGATGAGGCCCGGAAGTTGCTGGCGGCCGGAATCGACCCCGGCGAGCAACGCAAGGCCGCCAAGGCGGCGGGAGCCGAGCGGGCCGCAAACAGCTTCGCGGCCATCGCGGACGAACTGCTGACCCAACGGGCCAAGAAGCTGTCCCCCGGCTCCATCGTCCGCGAACGCCGTTTGCTGGACAAAGACCTGTCCCCGTACATCGGCGGTCTGCCGGTGGCCGAAGTCACCGCCCCCGTCCTCTTGGCCGCGCTGCGCAAGATCGAAGCGCGCGGCGCCGTGGAAACCGCTCACCGTGCGCGGGCCTTGGCGGCGCAGGTGTTCCGCTACGCCATCGCGACCGGGCGCGCGGAGCGCAACCCCGCCGCGGACCTGCAGGGCGCATTGCCGCAGCCGCAGGTTCAGCACTTCCCCAGCCTCACCGAGCCCGCGCAGATGGCGCCCCTGCTGCGGGCGCTCTACGGCTATGCCGGAACGCCGGTGGCGATGGCGGCCCTGAAACTGGCGCCGCTGCTGTTCGTCCGCCCCGGGGAACTGCGGCGCGCGCGTTGGGCCGATATCGACCTCGACGCGGCCGAATGGCGTTACACCGCCACCAAGACCGACACGCCGCATATCGTCCCGCTGGCCGCGCAGGCGGTCGCGATCCTGCGCGACCTGCATCCGCTCACCGGTCGCGGCGAATACGTGTTCCCGAGCGCGCGGGGCAGGGGCCGCACGATGAGCGAAAACACCGTGAACGCCGCCCTGCGGCGCTTGGGATACGGCAAAGACGAAATGACCG
The DNA here is from genome assembly GCA_044345955.1 of Lysobacteraceae bacterium. Classification (GTDB taxonomy): domain Bacteria; phylum Pseudomonadota; class Gammaproteobacteria; order Xanthomonadales; family Xanthomonadaceae; genus Lysobacter_I. Next base: position 4,036 of record JBIJAD010000064.1, on the reverse strand, counting down.
GGCACGGCTTCCGTGCGATGGCGCGCACCGTCTTGGATGAAGTCTTGGGCTTTCGCGAGGCCGTGATCGAACAGCAACTGGCGCACGCCGTCCGCGATCCGAACGGGCGCGCCTACAACCGCACCGCCCACCTGCCCGAACGCCGCAAGATGATGCAGGCATGGGCGGACTATCTGGACCAGTTACGCGAAGGGGGCAACGTCATCCCCCTGCGACAAGCATCCGGCGCGAGCCGGTGACTAGCGGACGGCCGGGGTGCGGACACACCCCGGCCGCCCTCACCACAACCGTTCAACAGGGAACGATCATGGCTAAGACCACTCTAGCAGGCCCCAGAAAGCGCCACAGCGCGCGCCGCACCGCTTCGGCGGCCCGTCCTCGCCCCGCGGCCGAAACGGCCCCTGTCGCGTTCCGTGCGATCCCTGCGGAGGGCCGGCACCTGTTGGCGGTTGCCGATGGGGTCGATTGCGCCACCGCCTGCCGGGAAGCGGCAGACTTGGAAGACGCCGTGCGGCGCCTGTTGGGCAGTTCGATCGAAACCGGGACGGACGGCAGCGCGGCATATCTGTGCGAGTTCGCGTTAGAGACCGCTAAGGCTTTGCGGGAAGCGGCCGGCTGCGACGACTGACGCGGGAAAGGCTCACGGCATCCCGCAACGGCTTGCTAAGCTGGCGATGCGGCGAGCTAATTGGTCGAAGCGCCGGGACACTTCCGGCATCTTTTCGCCATATCCTTACAGTGCTGAGGTTAAAGATGACCGGCAGTCCTCAAAACACGAAAACAACTGTGAAAGTTGAAAATCTTTGGGAATGTTCGGTTCGCTTCTACCTTGAAGGAATATCGAAAACCGAAAAACTTTTAGAGATTGACGTTGACGATGATTTGTTCTTTGGGCGCCTAAGCTCTCTTGTGCATGATGCGAAAAATGTGCTGCGTGATATTGAGAACGAAGACATCATAGCAATCCTAGATTTCGGAGATTGCCTTGTGTCGGTAATGATTACGAATGAAATGAAAATTCAGGACCAAGATGGCGTTGTCATCAATTTGACGGGCGACATATTGGATCGCGTCACACACACTGATTTATTGCCAGTGACCCTAGGCTATCTCGGCGAAGTGGATTTCCTAATCAAAAAATCTACGGAATCCGAAAACCAAATTCATGTTTCACCAGTTCGTTTTTGTGCAGCATTTGCATTAGCCCAAGCATCTCAGGCTATTAATAGTTATGGAGATAGAGGGTGGTTTGCAAGAATGGGCGGGTATCATGCGCTGCAAGCCGCAGAAGCTATGACGATGGCTAAGCTCCTTAACAGTGATGAGCAATTTATTGCAAGGCTGATTGCGCGGAAGCAATTCAGCAACAGGGCGAGAGAGGGTTCGGCGGCTAAGCTCGCAAACGACAGCGACGGCAAACAAGCCGCTAAGCAAAATGCATTCAATCAATGGGTAGCTTGGCAAAATGGAGCAGTTACTTACAAGTCCGGCGCCGCATTTGCTCGCCATATCGTCGAAACATTACCGATTGAAAACACGAAGACTGTCGAACGCTGGATGCAGGCATGGCGCAAGGAAATGAAAACAGGACCGCGCTAGCAAGCTCCCCATCGTGCTTGATAGGTGGCCGCTGTACTAGCTGAGCCGTTTATTGGGGCAAGGCAAAGCCTGAGCATCTCAAACTAAGTCCGGGCAATCCCCCGGCATAGCGAGAAATGCCACGATGACCCGCAACACTTCGAGCCCCGCATCATTCGCCGGCCTCACCCTTGAACGCCTTCCCCAAGTCCGCGCACGCACGGGCTTGTCCCGGTCTGAGATATACCGCAAGGTCGCACTAGGCGACTTCCCCCGACCGATCAAGCTGGGCGAACGCGCCAGCGCGTGGGCGGAGCATGAAGTGACGGCGTGGATCGCCGCGCGGATTGCTGCGCGCGACGAGAAAACCCAAGCCTGACGCGCAAGGGTCGATTAGGTGGCGATGCTTTGTGACCGATGGGCCCGGTCATGACTTCGGTTTCTGACGAGGCGGAAGCGTTCCTGTCGGCATTGGCGCCCGATGGCGAACTGACTTTCCAGACTTTCGACGATGCCAAGCGAAGGCGAAAGGAGCTGTCCCGCATCCTTCACGGGGCATATCGGACCAAGGCGCAAGCGTTGGCCGATTTGAACCAACGCGGCGCGGGTTGTTTCGTCATGGTCAACCGTGGCGACAGTAAAGGCCGCCGCATCGAGAACGTCAAAAGCGTGCGCGCGCTGTTCCTGGACTTGGACGGCGCACCGCTGGGGCCGGTATTGAAGGCGCCAATCCCTCCGCCGATTGTCTGCGAATCCTCGCCGGGTAAATTTCATGCGTATTGGCCGATTACGGGGATCCCCCTTGCCGACTTCGGGCGCGCGCAGAAAGCGATTGCCGCGAATTATGGAGGAGACGCGAAGGTGTGCGATCTGCCGCGCGTCATGAGGCTGCCGGGGTTTCTCCACTTGAAGGCCGAGCCGGTCCGGTCGCGTCTAATCCAGTGCGATCCGGTCAAGCCTTGGGAGTGGCGCAACTTCGCGGACGCGATGGGGCTGCCGTTCCAGCTCGGTGGGATCGATGCCGGGCGGTTTGTGGAAGGGAAACGCAATGATGGCCTGTATCTGTTCGCCTACGGGCTGAAAAGGCAAGGGGTTGCGGCCGACGAAGGTCTGCGGCGCGTCATGGCAGCGAATGACAGCCGCTGCGATCCGCCCCTGAGTCCCGGGGAAGTTGCCGGCATCGTGGAAAGCGCATGGAAGACTCCGGCTATCGGTTTCGTCAAACTCGACTGGGCCCTGATCGACAGGCCCGAGTACCTGTCACTTTCCGCCGACGCGAAGCAAACCTTGACGGCCTTGATTCGCGCTTACAACGGCAGCAATAACGGACGGATTGTGTTCACCTGCGAAACCGCGTTGTCATGGGGTATGAGCAGGCGGCGAAGGCGAAATGCATTGCAGGAACTCGATGCGGCCGGATTCATCGAATACACCCGGCACGGGATGCCGGGCGGCGATGGACACCGCGCCACTCCGGACTTCTTTCGTCTGACGTTCTTGGCCGAATAGGGTTCAAAATGATCCCCATTCGGAGGCTGGAATAGGGTTCAAAACCGTACCCCCTAGATAGATAACAGGGGCTTGTCCCCAAATGCTCTAGCGGTAGGAAGGCCGACGCAGTGACAAACTACCTTTCACGGGATCGCCAATATCTGGCGGCCATGCAACGCAAGCGCCGCGCGGGCATGATCCGGGTTGATTACATGCCCAGCCCGGAGGCCTTCGCGATCCTGCAGGCGAGGCGGGCGCAGGAACGGCCGGGAACCCCGCAGGCGACCAACAGCGCGATTCTGGACGCGATCCTGAGGGAATGGGCGGAGCTGACCGGAATAAAGTACAGGCCGAAATCAAGGCCCATGACTTCGGCGACCCGACCGGAATTGTCTGACCATAAACGCGCGCGCGCGAACAACTTCGGCAATCCCATTGCCCCCGGACGTTTCACGGGCGCGGGCGCGAAGGACTCCCAACGGGCACGGCAGGTAAGCGTCCCGCGCGTTCCCTGTGGCGCGCGCCGACGCCGGGACGGTCAACCCTGCCAAGCCCTGAGCGTTCCCGGCAAGTGGCGATGCAAGTGGCATGGCGGGGCTTCTACGGGCCCAAAGACTCAAGAAGGGAAAGGGCGATCAATTGCTAATCTGAAACAGTTTCGATGCCTCCATTTAAGCCATTGTAGAGCTTCCACAGAGGGCGGCCTTGTAAGTTATTGATAAATTGGAATGTCTTTCGATTGGCGAAGTCCACGGCTCTTGCTTTTCTCGCCATGGATAGAATAATTTGTTCTATCTATAGGACAAACAAGGAAATTTGGAGCGGTACCATCTCCTAGTCGCGTTTGTACCCTAGGTATGAATTTGCGGCTACTGATATCCCGAACCGGTAAGAGGGGTATTGGCCGCCATCGAAAGATGGTCCCACCCAGAGGGGTTAAGAGATTCCGGCCCGCGTCAAATCTAGT
>JBIJAD010000361.1:0-4140 GCA_044345955.1 Lysobacteraceae bacterium | reverse complement strand
GCCAGTACGGCGTGCGGATCTCGGTCTGCTCGTAGGCGTTGCCGACCACCGGCGCGCCGGGGTCGTAGCCGTGTTCGATGCCGTCGAGCATGCCGGCCAGCACCGCGGCGGTGGCGAGATAGACGTTGGCGTCGGCACCGGCGATCCGGTGTTCGATGCGGGTGTTCTTCGCGTCGCTGTGCGGGATGCGCATGGCCACGGTGCGGTTGTTGAAGCCCCAGACTTCGTTCAGCGGTACGAACGCGTTGAGCACGAAGCGGCGGTAGCTGTTGGCGTTGGGCGCGAACAGCAGCAGACAGTCCCGGGCGCTGCGCTGCAGGCCGCCGATGGCGTGCTTCAGCGCGGGCGCGGGGTCGTCCTTGCTGCAGGCGAAGATGTTGCGGCCGTCCCTGTCCAGCACGCTGACGTGGATGTGCAGGCCGCTGCCGGCCTGTTCGACCAGCGGCTTGGCCATGAAGCTGGCCTGCAGGCCCTGACGCTGGGCCACGGCCTTGATCGCGCGTTTGAGATAGATCGCGTCGTCGCAGGCGAGCACCGCGTCGTCGCGATGCTTGAGGTTGATCTCGAATTGTCCGGGCGCGTACTCGGCGACCGCGGTGTCGGCGGGAATGCCTTGGGCCGCACAGGCGGAGGACACCTCGTCGATGAAGTCGCGGAAGTCGTTGAGGTCCTCGATGTAATAGACCTGCGTGCTGGTGTTGCGTGCGCCGGTGGCGGCGTTGATCGGCGGCTGCGGCCGGCCCTGGGCGTCGGGCAGTCGGTCGAACAGGTAGAACTCCAGCTCGATCGCGACCACCGGGGTCAGGCCGTGCGCGGCGTAACGGGTGAGCACGCGCTTGAGCACCTCGCGCGGGTTGGCCTCGAACATGCCGCCCTGCGCGTCCTCCATCGACAGCAGCACCTGGGCCATCGGCCGCGGCGACCAGGGCACCGGACGCAGACTGCCCGGCACCGGACGGCAGACCCGATCCTCGTCGCCGATGTCGTAGCCCAGGCCGGTTTCCTCGACCGTGTTGCCGGTGATGTCGGTGGCGATCAGCGACATCGGCAGGCACACCCCGTCGGCGTAGACCTTCTCCAGCGCGCTGCGGGTGATGCGTTTGCCGCGGAGCAGGCCGTTCATGTCGGGCAGGATCAGATCGATCTGCTCGCAGTCCGGGGTTTGCTGCAATGCAAGAAGATCGTCGGCGGGCAGGCTCGCGGGCACGGTGTCGTGAGGCATGATGTCGGGGCTTCGGAAGCGATGCGACAGTGTGACAGTAGCCGATCCGGGCGTGAAGTTGTCAAGAATTCTCATCGCACGGAATCGCAGAGACGTCCGGAATTGCCTGATCGAAAGGTGGCGCATTGCGGCAATACGCCATCGAATGGGCTTCGATCCTGCATGCGTGTTGCAGAAATCGAACATGCCGGTTAACGTGCCGATGACGCCCCCGACCACAGACAGGAGCGTTTTCCATGTCCGCCCCACCGGCCGCCACGCCCGCGCGGCCGCCCCTCGTCGGTGTGCCCACCGACCGCAAGATGATCGGTCCGCATCCGTTCCTGGCCGCGGGCGAGAAATACATCCGCGCGGTGATCGACGGCGCCGATGGCCTGCCGCTGCTGATTCCCGGGCTGCAGCCGCCGCTGGCGCTGCGCGAGGCGCTGGAGGCGGTGGACGGCATCCTGTTGACCGGCGCGGTCAGCAACATCGAGCCGCATCACTATTCCGACGAACCGAGCTGGGAGGGCAACCTGCACGATCCGGCCCGCGACGCCACCAATCTCGCGCTCATTCCGCTGGCGATCGAGATGCGCCTGCCGATCCTCGCGATCTGCCGCGGGTTCCAGGAGATCAACGTCGCCTTCGGCGGTCGCCTGCACCAGAAGGTGCACGAGGTGCCGGGGTTGTCCGACCATCGCGAAAACCTCGACGACCCGCTCGATGTCCAGTACGCGCCGGCGCACGAGGTCGCGCTCGCGCCGGGCAGCCTGCTCGCCGCGATCGCCGGCAGCGACCGGGTCCGGGTGAATTCGCTGCACGGCCAGGGCATCGCGCGACTGGGCGAGGGCCTGATCGCGGAAGCGACCGCGCCGGACGGCCTGATCGAGGCCTATCGCTTCGACGGCGGCGGGCGTCCGGACAGCGCCTTCCTGCTCGCGGTGCAGTGGCACCCGGAATGGCGGGTGCTCGAAAATCCTTTCTATCACGGCATCTTCCGTGCCTTCGGCGATGCCTGCCGACAGCGCGCGGCGCAACGGATACGATGAACCCATGAGCCCGCGAACGCCCCCGAAAAAAACCGCCCGCCGCGCGACATCGAAACGAAGCGCCGCGAAGCCCTCCGCCAAGGCCCGCACGGCCGCGTCGAACGAACATCCCGGCGAACACGCGCTGCTGCGCTGGCTGAAGGATCGCCGGATCACCGAGGTCGAATGCCTCGTGCCGGACATCACCGGCAACGCCCGCGGCAAGATCATCCCCGCCGACAAGTTCTCGCACGATTACGGCACCCGACTGCCCGAGGGCATCTTCGCCACCACCGTCACCGGCGATTTTCCGGACGATTACTACGACCTGATTTCGCCCTCCGACGCCGACATGCTGCTGCGCCCGGACCCGGACACCGTGCGTCTGGTGCCCTGGGCCACCGACCCGACCGCGCAGATCATCCACGATTGCTACACCAAGGCAGGGACCTTGCACGAACTGGCTCCGCGCAATGTGCTGCGCCGGGTGCTGGACGCCTACGCCGCCGTCGGCCTGCGTCCGGTGGTGGCGCCGGAGGTCGAGTTCTTCCTGGTGCAGAAGAACACCGATCCTGATTTCCCGCTGCAGCCGCCCGCCGGCCGCTCCGGACGCCCGGAAACCGCGCGCCAGAGCTATTCGATCGACGCGGTCAACGAATTCGACCCGATCCTGGACCTGATGTACGACTACTGCGGCGCGATGGGCCTGGACGTGGATACGCTGATCCACGAATCCGGCGCCGCGCAGTTGGAAGTGAATTTCGTGCACGCCGACGCGATGTCGCGCGCCGACCAGGTGTTCCTGTTCAAGCGCACGATGCGCGAGGCCGCGCTGCGCCACGGCATCTACGCCACGTTCCTGGCCAAGCCGATGGAAAACGAGCCGGGCAGCGCCATGCACATCCACCAGAGCGTGGTCGACGCGCGCACCGGGCGCAACGTGTTCGCCGGCAAGGAGGTGGGCGATCTCTCGCCGCTCTTCAGCCATTATCTCGCCGGGCTGCAGAAGTACGCGCCCGCGGCGATGGCCTTCTTCGGTCCGAACGTGAATTCCTACCGTCGCCTGGCCTTCGGCGAGGTCTCGCCCAAGAACGTGCAGTGGGGCTACGACAACCGGACCTGCGGCCTGCGCGTGCCGCTGGACACGGTCGAGAACACCCGGGTGGAAAGCCGCTTCGCCGGGTCCGACGCCAATCCCTATCTGGCGATGGCAGGCACCCTGGCCTGCGGCCTGCTCGGCATCCGCGAGAAGCTCACGCCCAGCGCGCCGCTGGCGACCAGCGCGCAGGATCTCGGCTTCGAACTGCCGCGCTCGCTCGGCGAGGCGCTGGACCAACTGGAAGCCTGTACCGAGCTGCAGACCCTGCTCGGCGCGCGCTTCGTGCGCGCCTACATCTCGGTCAAGCGCAAGGAATACGAAACCTTTTTCCGCGTCATCAGCTCGTGGGAGCGCGAGTTCCTGCTGCTCAACGTCTGACCTTTCCAATCCATTCCGTGCCGCGCTGCGCCGCGCACGCACCACCGGGACCGCCATGGACCAGATCGACCTCCGCACCCTGCAGCAGCTCGACGCCGAGCACCATCTGCATCCGTTCAACGACAACGCCGCGCTGGCGAAAAAGGGCACGCGCGTGTTGGTGAGAGGCGAGGGGGCCTACGTGTGGGATGCCGAGGGCAACAAGCTGCTCGACGCCTTCGCCGGGCTGTGGTGCGTGAATCTCGGCTACGGGCGGAAGGAGTTGGGCGAGGTCGCGAGCCGACAGATGCAGCAGCTCGCCTACTACAACAGCTTCTTCCAGTGCACGGTCGAGCCGACCATCCGGCTGTCGGCGAAACTCGCCGAGCTGACGCCGGCCGATCTCAACCGCGCCTTCTTCACCAACTCCGGCTCCGAGGCCAACGACACCA
>JBIJAD010000360.1:0-4157 GCA_044345955.1 Lysobacteraceae bacterium | reverse complement strand
CTTCGGCGCCGTCAACGAGCTCGGCGTGTTCGCGATGGGCGACAAGGGCCTGCGCGAAGTGCCGAATCCCTCGGCGATCTTCCTCTCCGGCGGCAGCACCCGGCAGCCGGGCAGTTGCGTGATGGTCACCCGCGAAGGCACGCGCCCGCTGCTGGTCGAGGTGCAGGCGCTGGTGGACAGCTCGCCCCTGTCGAACCCGCGCCGGGTCGCGGTCGGGCTGGAGCAGAACCGGCTGGCGATGCTGCTGGCCGTGCTGCACCGCCACGGCGGCATCGTGGTCGGCGATCAGGACGTGTTCGTGAACGTGGTCGGCGGCATCCGCGTGCAGGGGACCGCGGCGGACCTGCCGGTGCTGCTGGCGGTGCTGTCCTCGCTGCGCGACCGGCCGCTTGCGGAGAAGACCGTCGCCTTCGGCGAAGTCGGTCTGTCCGGCGAGATCCGCCCCGTGCCCAACGGCGAAGAGCGGCTGAAGGAGGCCGCGACCCACGGCTTCAAACGCGCGATCGTGCCCAGGGCCAATGCGCCGAAGGCGGGCGCCTGGAAGGGCATGGACGTCGTCGCCGTCGAGCGCCTCGCCGATGCCCTGGAAGCCGCCGCCGGCTGAGGCCGGGCGCGGTTTCGAGATTCTCTCTCCATCACCACCTTCCGGAGCCCCGCATGACCGGTTTCCTGTCCACGTTGCGCAGCCTCTTCGGCGGCAAATCCGCCGAACCGACCATGGACCCCGCCACCTTCACCGAGGAGGTCGCGCGCCGGGTGCGCGCGGCGGTGCCCGGCCCCGATGTGCAGGTCGTCGGCGAACTGGAGCTGGCCATCGCCCTCGACGGCGACGCCAGCAACCGCGTCTTCCTCGAAAACGCCTATCGTCTCTATCGCGGCGAATCCGGGCAGGGGCGCGACGCGCTGATCGACCGTTTCGTGCAGTCTTTCGCCGAGGCGGCGAAGGGCCTGGAGCGCAGCGCCGAGGCGATCATCCCGGTGGTCAAGGATCGCGGCTGGCTGGATGAGGTCGCCGCGTCGGTGCGGCAGATGGGCGGCGACCCCCAGGAAAAAGTCTACGAGGACATCAACGAGGCGCTGGTCGTGGTCTACGCCATCGACACGCCCAGCAACATCGCCTATCTCGATCCCGGCGAACTGGAGAAACTCGGCGTGCAGCGCGAGGACCTGCGGGCGCTGGCGGTGCGCAACCTGCGCGGGCTGTTGCCGGGCATCCAGGTACAGCGCGGCGAGAAGCTGGCGATGGTCACCGCCGACGGCAACTACGAGGCCTCGCTGCTGCTGTTCGCGGATCTGTGGGCGCGGGAGGCCGAGAAACTGCGCGGCGAGCCGGTGGCTGCGGTGCCGGCGCGCGATCTGCTGCTGTTCGCCGATTCTGCCGACCCCGAGGCGGTGGAGCAGTTGCGTCAACTGGCGGCGCGGATGCGCGCGGAGGCGACGTATTCCTTGACGGATCGGCTGTTCGTGCTGCGCGGGGGGCAGTGGGAGCTGTTCTGAGCAGCGCTTCCCCGGCGGTTACACTCGGCGCATGCGCGATCGCGACGTTCCCGACGATGACTTGCCTGAGATCGGGCTGCCTGCGGCCGAACCCTCCGGCGGCGATGCCGGGTCGCCGCGTCGACGGCGGCGGCCGGAACTCACCCCGTCGCAGCGTGCGCTCGGGCTGCTGGTGCGGCGCGAGCATTCGCGCCGGGAGCTGACCCGCAAGCTGGCCGCGCGCGGGGTCGAGGCCGAGGAAGCCCGGGTTGCGGTCGATCGGATGACCGCCGAGGGGTGGCAGGACGACGCCCGTTTCGCCGAACAACTGGTCCGCAGCCGGGCGAGCAACGGCTACGGGCCGCTGCGGATCCGGGCCGAGCTGGGCACGCACGGGCTCGACCGCGAGGCCATTGCCGCCGCGCTGGCGGCCTGGGACGGGGACTGGGACGAGAACGCCCGCGATCTGGTGCGCCGTCGTTTTCCCGGCGGGTTCGACGACCTCGCGACCCGGCGCAAGGCCGCCGATTTCCTGATCCGGCGCGGATTCTCCGCCGATCAGGTCCGCGCCGCGACCCGCTTCGATCCCGACGAGGATTGAGCCCGCACGGTCGCGCGCCATGCCCCGTGCCCGGGCCGACACCCCGCAGGCATCGCCTGTTAATCTATCCGGTCTTGGGTTGTCCGCTCGATTCCGCGCCGGCACGCTGTCGGTTCCGCGGGGGAGGGCCGCACCCGTCATTCCGTCATCGCCATGAAAACCACAGCCGACATCCGAAGCGATTTCCTCGAATTCTTCCGCTCGAAGGGGCACGCGGTCGTGCCGTCGAGCCCGCTGGTGCCGGGCAACGACCCGACCCTGCTGTTCACCAACGCCGGCATGGTCCAGTTCAAGGATGTCTTCCTCGGCGCCGAAAAGCGCAGCTACACCCGTGCCGTCTCCAGTCAGCGCTGCGTGCGCGCCGGCGGCAAGCACAACGATCTCGACCAGGTCGGCTACACCGCCCGTCATCACACCTTCTTCGAGATGCTGGGCAATTTCAGCTTCGGCGACTATTTCAAGCAGGACGCGATCGCCTACGCCTGGGAGTTGCTGACCGAGGTCTGGAAGCTGCCGAAGGACCGGCTGCTGGTCACGATCTATCACACCGACGACGAAGCCTTCGAGATCTGGCACAAGATCATCGGTCTGCCGCCCGAGCGGATCGTCCGGATCGGCGACAACAAGGGCGCGCCTTACGCCTCGGACAATTTCTGGCAGATGGCCGACACCGGCCCCTGCGGCCCCTGCACGGAGATCTTCTACGACCACGGCGCGCACATCGCCGGCGGCCCGCCGGGCAGCGCGGACGAGGACGGCGACCGTTACATCGAGATCTGGAACAACGTCTTCATGCAGTTCGACCGCCAGCCCGACGGCACCCTGCTGCCGCTGCCGGCGCCGTGCGTGGATACCGGCATGGGCCTGGAGCGGATCGCGGCCGTGCTGCAGCACGTGCACAGCAACTACGAGATCGACCTGTTCCAGCACCTGATCAAGGCCGCCGCCGCGATCACGAACACCACCGACCTCGAACACAAATCGCTGCGCGTGATCGCCGACCACATCCGCGCCTGCAGCTTCCTGATCGTCGACGGCGTGCTGCCCAGCAACGAGGGTCGCGGCTATGTGCTGCGGCGGATTATCCGGCGCGCATTGCGGTACGGTTTTAAGCTTGGAGCACCTGTTGGTTTCTTTGCCAAGTTGGTCGCCCCGTTGGTAGAGGTGATGGGTGGCGCTTATCCAGAGTTGGCGGGCTTACAAAGTCATATCTCTAAAGTCTTGGCCGACGAAGAAGATAAGTTCCGGGAAACTCTTGGTCGCGGCATGGCGCTCGTCGAACGCGCACTCCATATTCGTACCCCTGTTATGGGCCTAATAGGCCCAAGGATTGGGTTGACGAACTACTACGTACTGGAAGCTTCGAGTGCAATCGTTAGCCTTGATGCTGTTGATGAGTCATTTAGTCACCAGAAAGGCGTAAAAATCATTAGCTCGGCTGATAATGCTGTAGAAGAATTGCAAGGCACAATACATTCGATATTGGCGGCAAACGAAAATGGGGTCGAGAAATTCAAAGAGCTGTATTTCCCAGTCGTAGGAGATGCGCGTCGGCTAATCGATAAGCTGAGGCAACTTGCAACTCTCGCAGAGGGAGTGAGGGTTGAGGTGATTGAGGTTTCAGATGAAGAAATGCAGCCATACAAGAAACTGCCGGGTGCTGCGATATTCAAGTTGTATGACACTTATGGCTTCCCATCTGACCTGACTGCTGACATATGCCGTGAAGCGGGCTTCAAGGCTGACCTGGAGGGGTTTGAGGAATTGCTTAAAGGTCAGCGCGAACAATCGCGCAAGGCCGGCAAGTTCGGCGGCGGCGTCACCATGCCGGCGGAACTGATCGCTCAACTCGCGTCGACCGTGTTCCTGGGCTACGACGGTCTCGAGGCCGAAGGCCTGGAGGTCGTGGCGATCCTGAAGGACGGCAGGCCGGTCGATCTGATCGCGGCCGGAGACGAGGCCGTGGTCCTGCTCGACCGCACCCCGTTCTATGCCGAATCCGGCGGTCAGGTCGGCGATGCCGGTCGGCTCGGCGGCGCGGGCGCCGATTTCGAAGTGGGGGACACCCAGAAGCTCGCCG
>JBIJAD010000359.1:0-4170 GCA_044345955.1 Lysobacteraceae bacterium | reverse complement strand
CGATCAGTCGTTGCCAGCGGCTGCCTGAAACCACCCGCCGGGGACCCGGAGTGTCGGAGAATTACGAGACTTGTACAAGGGTCAGCATATGGGTTGGATTGTCTGATTAACGCCCAATGCTTTTGTTGACGTACTTACGACCTAATCCGAGAAAATGTTCAAATTGTGTTGAACCGATGCAATCAGCACTCGTAACCCGTCTTTATCGTTTCACAAAGCTTGCTGGACTCCTCATCGCAAGTATTGTTTCTTGCGGGACAAATTGAGGTTCTTGGGGTTTTAGCGTTGTCTTTGGCGACGCAGGTACAGTGCGCAGAAACATCATCGGAATTTTGAGATTCAGATCTTGTTGCTTGGTTCACTGCATAATCCAGCTCCAGTTGAACTATTTTTTTTCTGATCTGATCAATCACAAGCTCCTGTTTGGAGTCTATGGATTCTTGATCTTGAATCTTATCGAAACTGATGTATGAAATTGCTCCAAAAGCGCAAGACAGAACTGCTATAACAGCCAACGAAGTGATTTTGCTGTAAATGAATTTATTCTTCCAGAACGCTCTACTTGCTATCGTATCTCTAAGCAGAGCATCGATCTTATCGTCTTGTTTATCAAGGCGAGTGCCGACATAAGAAGTTCTCTCGAGTGTTTCTTTGTGCTGTTGGCGTTCTTCATGCATGGATATTTCCCCCTTTTTCTATAAGTTTCAAGACGGTTTCTATAAAAAAATGCTACTGAATTGTTTTTCAGCCAATCTCGGAAAAAGCAGATGGTTTCGTCAACGGTATTTAATTAATAAAATTCAATTAAAAGACAAGCTGTAAGAACTAACAGCGTCGCAAGGTGTTGAGAGAAAGCAACCTTTTGCCTGGATTTCAAGGCCATCTGCTGAGGGCCTGTCGCGCACAAGATTCATGGTAGCCACGCTGTAATAGGTGCTCCAAGCCCACGGTGGCAGAGGTGACGCCAGAACCCCTTCAATCCCGCCCGCGCCCGAGGCATGATCGTCCATCGCCCGCGCAAGGAGCCGCCGATGTCGTCCCTTCGCCTGCTGTCCGTGCTCGCCGCGCTGGCGGCGGTTTCGCCCGACACGGCGCATGCCGCCGATCCCGCCTGCGGGGTGTATCGCGACGCCGACAGCGGCGCGCGGCTGGAGGTGACCGACGCGCGCAACGCGCGGTTGCTGCGCGACGGGCTGCCGCCGTCGCGGCGCTGGTATGTGGTCGCGGGCAAACGGGTGTTGTTCCACGATCGCGACGAAGGCTATGTCGACGAACTCGAACTGTCCGCCGACGGGCGCACCTTGCGCGGTGTCGTGGACGAGGAGCTCGGCACCTACGTGCGCGAACGCGAGGCCGACTGTGCGCCGTCGCCTGCGCCTGCGCCCGGCAGTTGCGAGGCGGATCCGGCGCCCTGCTTCGCTCGGCTGTTTTCGATGGATGCGCCGCTCGACCAGGACACGCTGCGCCGATTCTGCAGCGAGGGGCTGTCGGCCGCCTGCGTGCTGTGGATCGAAGGGCTGCGGCCGGAACCGGAACTGCCGGCATCGCTCGCCGAAGAACCGCCGGTGTGCCGCGAGGGCACGCCCGCGTTCGATGAGAAGGCCTGCCGGGAGGCGGTCGATCGTGCGCTCGGCGCGACGTTGGGCGAGCTGCTCCATGCGGTGTTCGCCGAGGATGCGCCGATCCCGCCTGCTGGGCTCGACGCGTTGCCGGCGCTGTGTCGCGAGGATCCGTCGGCCACCACCTGCGGCAAGGTCGCGGAAGAACTGTGGTCGGCGGGGCGTCTGGCCGAGGCGCGCGAGGCGCTGCAGACGGCCTGCACCCGCGGCGAAGATGCCGATGCCTGCAGTCGGCTCGCGCCGCTGCGGTCCGTGGCCGTCGAGACTTTGCGCACGACCCCCGCGACCGCGCTGCCCTGTGGCCGATTCTTCGCCGCAACCGGGCTGATGCGCGAACTGGACTTCGGCGATCGCGGCCTGGTGACCGGCCTGGGTGGCGTGCAGCGCGCGCGGCTGGACGACGGTCGGGTGCGTCTGCGTCACGACAAGGACGGCGATTTCGTGTTCGTGGCCCTCGACGACGGTCGCCTGATCGGGATCGACGAGTGGAACCGCTACGCGGTCTACGATCGCGAGGGCGGGCCGCGCAGTTGCGCGGCGCCGATCGCGTTCGAGGAGACGCCACTGGTCGAGGATTGCCCGCAGCCCGGCCCCGAAACACCTGCGACCTGCTGCACGCGCGGCAGCGCACAAGGTTGCAACATCCTCGGTCATCAGGCCGTGCTCGCCGAAGACTGGGCCGGCGCCCGTGCGAACTACGAGAAGGTCTGCGCCGTCGGGATACGTGTCGGCTGCGAGAATCTGGCCCGGGTCTTCGCGCGCAACGGCGACGAAAGTGTGCCGGAAACGCTGGATCGGCTGTGTGCTGCGCAGCCGCGGCATGTCGCCTGCGACGTGCGCGAGACCACCGACTGGGCGGCATACACCTTGAGCAGCGCGCTGCAGGATCTGCTGCAGGAGATGAACAATGAAGAAGCGAAGCCCGAGAAGGACTGAACCCGGCGAGGGGCGGTCGGCATGACCGACACCGCCTTCGTGTTCTGTCCCTACTGCGGCGAAGAGATCGAGATCGTCGTCGACGGCTCGGTCGAACATCAGCAGTACGTCGAGGACTGCAGCGTGTGCTGCCGGCCGATCGTGCTCACGGTGACGGCGGAGGACGGCGAGATCGTCGCGATCGACGCGCGCGGCGAGGACGAGTAGACGTCAGTCCTCGTCCGGCGGCGGCGGCGTCACCGTGCCGGGATCGATCGCGAGCCGGCCGGCGATGAGCACCGCCTGGGTGCGGTTGCTGGCGCCGAGCTTGCGCAGGATCGCGGTCATGTGCGCCTTGATCGTGGCTTCGGACACGCCCAGTTCGTAGGCGATCTGCTTGTTGAGCAGGCCGTCGCCGAGCATCTGCAGCACCCGGAACTGCTGCGGCGTGAGTTCGCGTACGCGATGCGCGGCGTCGTGTTCGTCGGCGGCCGCGGCCGGCGCCTTGAGTGCGGCCGGCGGCGCCCAGCGATCGCCGGCGAGCACCGCGCCGATCGCGGTGCCGAGGGTAGCGGCATCGGCCGATTTCGGCAGGAACCCGACCGCGCCGTGATCCAGCGCGCGGCGCATCACGCCCGGTTCCTCGCGCGCGGACACGATCATGATCGGCAACTGCGGATGCAGCGCGCGCAGATGCACCAGCGCACTGAACCCGTGCGCGCCGGGCATGGTCAGATCCAGCAGCAGCAGATCCGCATCCGGCTCGCGCTCGACCAGCGCGTACAGCGCATCGACGCCGTCGGCCTCGTGCACCACCGCGCCAGGCAACACGCGCGCGACCGCCCCACGCAGGGCCTCGCGGAACAGGGGGTGATCGTCGGCGACGAGAAGCGTGGTCATGGTCGTAGGATTATCCTGAGCTGAGGCGGGCGGAAATCCGATGGTGCGAGTGATGTGAATGCGGTGTCATTCGCGCATGTTGCCCTACGATCGCCGTCTGAAGATGCCCGCCCGTCGCCTGCGTCGGGAAATGACCGACGCCGAGCGATGGCTGTGGCAGCACCTGCGCCGCAGGCAGCTCGAAGGCGTGCAGTTCTACCGGCAGAAGCCCCTGGGCGGATACATCGTGGACTTCCATGCGCCTGCCGTCAGGCTGGTGGTGGAAGTGGATGGTGGCCAGCACTTCAGCGCCAGCGGCCTCGCGGCGGATGCCTTGCGTACCCGAGCCCTGTCCGCCATGGGGCTGATGGTGCTGCGTTACCACAATCGTGCTGTCCTGATGGAGACCGATGCTGTGGTCGAGGACATTTGGCGATACGTCAGTGCGCGGATCGCGCGTGGTTGAGCGCAAGAGCGAATCCCCCCTGCCCTTTTGCAAAGGGGGGAACAGCCGATGGGCCGTTCGCCTCCCCCTTTGAAAAAGGGGGATCGAGGGGGATTTGCTGTTGACCACCGCGCCCCTCACCGCACCAGCCGCTCGTCCACCAGCGACTTGACCACCGAGGGATCGGCGAGCGTGCTCGTGTCGCCGAGCTGGTCCGGGGCGTTCTCGGCGATCTTGCGCAGGATCCGGCGCATGATCTTGCCCGAGCGGGTCTTGGGCAGGCCCGGCGCCCACTGGATGAAATCGGGCGTG
>JBIJAD010000050.1:0-15113 GCA_044345955.1 Lysobacteraceae bacterium | reverse complement strand
CGGCATCGTCCGCCCCACCGGCCAGGACTCGCAACTGTCCGTGAACGCCGAGGTCACGGCCGTGAACGGCCAGATCGTCGGTGGCCAGGTCAATGTCGCGGTCGGCCAGCGTCCCGGCACCCCCACGGCGTACACGAACACGCAGACCTGGACCCTGGCGGACGGCACGACCCGCGAGATCGAACTGCCGGGCATGCGCATCGAGCGCCCCGACCCCGGCGTGGACCGCACCGCGGTCGGCGTGACCGCCACCGGCACGCCGCAGCAGGTCACCGGCGAACCTCTGAACATCACCGCCACCCCGCAGGTCGGGCTTGCGGTCGGCGCCAACGCCAACGGCACGGTCGTGGTGACCGGCGATGCCCGCGCCCAGGTCGACTCGACCCTCGGTCAGCGCGATCTCGGCGTGCAGGCGCAGTACAACTCGGACCAGAACCGGGTCACGGTCACGCCCTACCAGACCGACCGCAACGGCAACGCCGCGCTCGACAACACCATGGACGCGCTGTACGCCCCGAGCCGCCCGCAGCCGACGCCGGCTCCGACCGCGCCCAATGCCGAACAGGCCGCGGCCGCCCTGCGCGAGGACCCGCGCTACGGACAGGCGATCTCGGCGCTGCAGCGTCAGGGCCATCCGCTGGAAGTGGCGCCGGACGGCGCCACCGATCGCCTCGCCATCGCCGCGGTGATCGCCGCCCGCCAGCAGAACGTGGACAGCATCGGCGGCATGAGCGTCGGCAACACGGTCGTCGGCAGCAACGGCCAGCCGGACCGCAACGTGTTCCTGTTCAAGAACGAGCCGGGCAGCGAGGTGCGCTTCAGCGAGCAGGCCGCGCTGTCGACGTCGGTCGGCGATCAGGCCCTGAAGGCGCAGCAGACCCCGACCCAGAACGCGCCGAACGCGCCCGCGATCACCGCCCCTGCGGTGGAAAACCCCTCCCAGGACACCCCGCGTCGCAGCCTGCAGTAAGCCACCAGCGCCAGCCCTGTGGTCTCTCCCCCCGACGACGCCCGGCTCCGGCCGGGCGTCGTCGTTGCGGGACCGCGATCATGCCTGCGCCGCGCGATCGCCTGCTGCGTCGCAACAAAGCGCGACGCACCGATGCAGCGCGCATCAGACAACGGTTACGCAAGGCCCGTGTCCGCGGATGCGCTGCGCGATGCGGAACCGAGACGGCGATGGCACTCGCGCGCCGCCTGCGCGTGCGGACATGCGTGAAGGTTTCGTTCTTCAGCGCGCGTTGTGCCGGCGACACGCGACCGACATCGGCGATGCCTACAGTCGCTCCCGCAGGCGGCGCTGCGGGCTGCGAGGTGCGACAGGGGGTCGCGGCGGCCGCATGCGGTGTCCCCCGTCCCCACAGGAGTTCCCCCAATGCGCACTCGCACCCCGTTCCGCAACGCCCTGCGTCCGCTGCTGCTTGCCGCCGCGCTCGCCTTCGCCGCCGGCCAGACCGTCGCCGCGCCCACCGTCAACACGCTCGGCGGCGATACCTGCGTCGTACTCTCCGACACCTTCCTCGGCGCGCTGCAGAGTCTCGGCGTTTCCGCATCGCCGAGTTTCCCGGCGAGCATCCGCAACGGCGTCGCGCGTTTCCCGATCCCGACCGGCGAGATCGACGCCGGCAGTTTCAAGGGCGAGATCGTGCACGACGGCGGCCTCAACCTGCGCGCCGGCACGCTCACCGTCAACATCAGCAGCTTCGTGATCGACACCACCGGCGGCACCCCGGTCCTCACCGGTCTGGTCAAGGCCAACGACAGCCTGGTCGGCCGCATCGCGCTGTTCGATCTCGCCCTCGGCAGCGCGCCGCAGGTGCAGTCCTTCGGTCGCTACGGCAGCCTGCGCATCCGCGACGTTGCGGTCACGCTCAACGCCGAAGCGGCCGCCGCGCTCAACGATGTCTTCGGCGTCACCGCCTTCAGCGCCGGCATCCCGATCGGCACCGCGCGGGTCGACACCTTCTTCTACGAACCCGATCCGCGGCACTGAACCGCGCGATACCGCAATGAAACGAAGGGCGCTGCGGCGCCCTTCGCTTCCGACGCGCCGCAACTTCCACCCGTACGAAGGCACTGCGGCGGATCGAACCCTTCCGCCGCGCTCGCGCCGGTTCCTGCCGCTCGCGATCGCAGGCATGGCGAGCGCATGCCCTCTGCGCGGTCGCATCGGTGTCATCGGCGGTTTCCCGGTGCCGCATACGACTCTCAAGGGTATCCGGTCCCATTCCGCCGCCGGCGATTGCATGCGAACCACGATCATCCGCAGGTGAGTTGTTCAGACAGCTTCGATACCTCGATGCACAACGAGGAGCGTTTTTCTGCGCCGGATCAAAAAATCCCCACCGCGTCCGTGGACAGCCGGCACTCAGTCGCGCTACGTTCTGCGACAGCGCGCAGACCCTTCCGTACGGGGAATCGCCATGTCGATGCGGGTGAACGAGACGCTTCCGGACGATCCTGTCGTCCATCGCCTGTGCCCGCTGCATGTCCGTCTTGCGCGGGGAAGGAGGACATTCGGATCGCAATCGACGGTTTCCGTGCCGCTGCCGTCATTGTCTGAGTGCGCGCGGACCGCGTTGCAGTGTGGATGCAACATGCGACCGCATTCCGGCAGCGTCGCCGCTGCGACCCCATCCATCAAGAGGCTTCGCGATGAACGCCGGACCGAAACCGTTGGCCGCAATGCTTGCCGCGTTCGCTCTTGTCGTTGCGACGTCGGTCGTGCGAGCCGCAGACCACGACACGATCGTCCTGCGCAACGTGACCATCGTCGACGTCGAGCGCAATCGAGTGGAATCTGCGCGCGACGTGATCATCATCGGCGATCGCATCGTGGGCGTGCGGGCCGGCGGCACGGCTCGTGTCCCGATGCAGGGCCGCCTGCTCGATGGTGCCGGCAAGTACTTGATTCCCGGGTTGTGGGACTTCCATGTGCACGTGTTCAGCGCGCCCGGCGAGGAGGACTTCGCGCTGCCGCTGTACATCCTCAACGGCATCACCGGCATTCGCGATGCGGGCGCCTTGCGCACGCTGCCCGAGCAGCAGCGCGTGGTCCGGGCCATCGAACGCGGCGAGCGTATCGGGCCGCGGATCGTTCTCGCCGGGGCGCTGATCGACGGACCGCCCGGTTCCTGGCCGGGACAGATGGTCGCGGCCAATCCCGAAGAAGCCCGGCAGCGCGTGCGTGAGGCCAAGGCCGCAGGATGGCGGTTCGTGAAGTCCTATTCGCTGCTGAGCGAACCCGCTTACCGCGCATTGGCCGATGAGGCGCGGCGCCAGCGTCTGCCGCTGTTCGGGCATGTGCCGGAGTCGGTGATCCTCGACACGGCCATCGACGTCGGGCATCGCAGCGTCGAACACTTCGGACGCATCACCCAGGCCTGCTCGCGGGACGAGGCGGCGATGATCTCGGCCAACGCGAACGCGCTGAGCGCACGCGACCCTTTGCCGGCATTGATGGCGGCGATGATGGGCCACAACCGGCGCACACTCGCCGGCTGGGACGAGTCGCTCTGCAGGGTCGTATTGCGCCGGCTGGCCCGCAATGGCGTCGCGGTGATGCCGTCCTTGATGGTCTCGGACTTCTATCTGGGGAAAGATCCGAATCCCGACGATCCTCGCATGCGCACGGTCCCTTCGGCCGTCCGCGCGCAGTGGGGCCAGGGGGATTGGCGACGGCAGCAGATCCCGCCGGAGATGCTTGCAGAGGCTCCGCAGTCCGTGGCGCTGGACTGGCGGACCTTCAGGATGGCGCAAGAAGCCGGGGTGACGATCCTGGCGGGGACCGATGCGGCCTACGCCAATCCCTTCCTGTTCCACGGCCACACGCTGCACGACGAACTGGCGCGCTATGTCGAGGCGGGGCTGACGCCGCAGCAGGCGCTGATGACGGCGACGGTGAACCCCGCGCGATTCCTCGGGCAGCGCGGTCAGGCCGGTCGCATCGCGGCCCGACAGCGCGCGGATCTCGTGCTTCTGGATGCCAACCCGCTTGAAGACATCCGCGCGACGCGCCGCATTCACGCCGTGGTCGCCAACGGCCGGCTGTTCGATCGTCCCGCGCTCGATGCACTGCTGCGCGACATCGAGGAGAGGGCTGCGCGGTGAGCGGACTCGCACTGCCCGCCGCGAACGCACGACTGCGTGTGGCGTTCGCGTTGTCGTGGTGGGTGACCGCCTTCGCGGCACTGGCCGCGGGTATCGGTCTGTGGGTGCCGGAGGTCTATCGGGAAACCGCCTGGGTCCTGCCGCAGAACCGGGGCCAGGACGCGGTCACCTTGCTGGCATTGGTGCTGCACGTGCATGTGTTGCGGCGCGCGCAGCAAGGCTCTCCGCGCGCCGCGCTCATCTGGCTCGGGCTGCTCGGCTATCTCGCCTACACCTACACGGGCGCAGCCTTCGCCTATGCCTTCAACGAATTGTTCCTGGTCTATGTCGCTCTGTTCGCAGGCACGGGCGCCGCGCTGATCGCCGGATTGTCGGCTGTCGACGCGGGCGAGCTTCAGGACGGCTTCGACGAGCGAACGCCGCGGCGCGCAGTCTCGATCTTCCTGGTCGCGCTGGCCGCCATGCTGTGTCTGCTCTGGTTGAGCCAGATCGTACCGTTCCTGACGCATGGCGTGCTGCCCGACATGATTCTCCGCGCGAGGACGCCGACGGTCTTCGTCTTCGTGCTCGATCTCGGCGTCGTGGTGCCTTTGGCGTTGCTCGGTGCGTGGTGGCTTTGGCGGGGGCGCCCATGGGGATATGTGCTCGCCGGTTTCGTGCTCGTGAAGGCGGCGACGATGGGGCTTGCGTTGTTGGCGATGACCGTGTTCGCGCTTCGAGCGGGCCAGCAGGTCGATGTCATGTTGTCGATCGTCTGGTTGACGCTGGCGGGAGCGGGCTTGGCCATGTCGTGGTGGTTCTACCATCACTGCAACCGGCATCGAGAGAACAGGGCGGAATGAAGGCCATCTCGCGAAGCGCACGCATGAGCTGGCTTGACTGGCTTGGCGGGATTGCCCCGCTGCTGATGGTTTCTGGGCGGCGCTTGTCGTGGTGGGCGCATCACGCTGGTCGCGAGCAACGCAAGCGCTGCATCGGCAGCTCGACGAGGGACGCGTCGCGCCTCGCGTCGCTCGATACGAGGCAGGCGAACTCGATGGTCTACCCGCACCGCTGCAGCGATGTTTTCGCGCCGTCGGGGCGGGGCAGCATGTGCTTCCGCCCGTTCCGGACGTTCCGATGCGCCCCTCCATCCGTCGCATCCTGCTGTGGCTGGTGCTGCTCGCGCTCATCGGCGCAACGGCCGTGTGGCTATCCGCGCAGCGACGCCCGTTGCCGCCCGCGGATGCGCCGTGGATCCCGCTGCCGGCCACCGGCATGGACGCATCGAAGCCGGCGCTGCGACAACTGCTCGGGGCCTCGTTTGGCGGCCGTCCACTCGCCGAGACCTGCGGCGAGGATGAGAGCGCGGTTCGGGAAGAACGCTATCGTCTGCAGATCTCCCGCGATGCATGGCTCGACTTCCGCGAGATCGAACTCGTGCGACGCGGCGACGGGCTGGAGGTCCGCGTCCGCGACGGCCTGCCGCCGCCGCCGCCGCGCTCAACGACGTGTTCGGCGTCACCGCCTTCAGCGCCGGCATCCCGATCGGCACCGCGCGGGTCGACACGTTCTTCTAGGAACCCGATCCGCGGCACTGAACCGCGCGATCCCGCCATGAAGCGAAGGGCGCTGCGGCGCCCTTCGTTGCGGAGCGGGCCGTCGCCTTGGCCGCGGCCGCGACCGCGACACAGCGTGCCGCGCAGGGAGTGGCGCCGCGGAGCGCGGTGCCGGATAGTCGTACCGCCGCCCGCGGGCGGAACCCGTCGACGCCTGGAGCTGCGCCCCGACATGAAGGTGGATCTCAACGCCCTGACCGTCTTCGCCCGGGTCGCCCGGCTCGGCACGTTCACCGCCGCGGCGAAGGCGCTCTCGATGCCGAAGGCGACCGTGAGCACGATGGTGTCCGCGCTTGAGAAGCATCTCGGCGCGCAACTGCTGGAGCGCACCACGCGGCGGGTATCGCTGACCGAAGCCGGACGGATCCTGCTCGAGAGCTGCGAGCGCATTCTCGGCGAGATCGATTCGGCGTCGTCCGCGATCGAAGCCCTGTCCGCGTCGCCGCGCGGGCTGCTGCGGGTGAGCGCGCCGGTCGCGCTGTCGCGCGGCGTGCTCGCGCCGCTGCTGGTGGCCTTCGGCGCGCGCTATCCGCAAGTGATGATCCAGCTCGACGTGAATACGCGTCCGACCGACCTGCTGGACGGCGGCTACGACCTCGCGCTGCTGACCGGTCCGCCGCCGCCCCGCAGCGGGCAGGTCCACCGGATCACGCTGTTCGCCACACGGCTGTACGCGTCGCGGGACTACGCGCGCGCCCATGGGCTGCCGACACATCCGGACCAACTCGCCGGACATGCGTTGGTGGGGCGCACCGACGACCGCGTGCGATTGCGCTGGGAACTGCGGCGCGGCGACCAGCGGTTCGCCATCGAGCAACGGCCCGCGATCAGCGTGTCGGACACCGATACGCGCGCGGCGATGATCGCGCACGGCCTCGGGATCGGCTGGCTCCCCCGGTTCCTCGCCGAAGACGGGCTCGCCAGCGGCACGCTTGTGCCCTGCCTGCCCGACTGGGACCCGGACGAGGTCCCGCTCAATGCGCTGTTGCCGACCGCGCGCACCCGCAGCCCCAAGGCCATGGCGCTGATCGATTATCTGCGGTCGGAGCTCGGCCCGATCTGCTGATGCCGCGGCGCCGGTGCGGCGCTGGGCGCGGATTGTTCATCCCGGCGAACGGTTTTTCCAGACATCGCCGGCTAGTCGGCCTCCGCAGCGGCGCGGATACTGCCGGCCGATGGCGATCTTTCGCCCCCCGGAACCGGCATGCCCACCCACTCCGCATCATCCTCATCGGCCACGGTCGACGGCGCGCCGCCGGTCACCCGCCCGCGCTCGACCGCCGGCATCGTCGCCACCGCGTTGCAGCGCCACGGCGACGGATTGCGCACCCGCGATCTGGCCGCCTCGGCGATCGGCGTCGACATCGCACCCTTCATCGTCGTCTCGTTCTACGCGATGACCGGCCCGACCTTTCCGCCGCATCCGCACGCGGGCTTCTCGGTGGCGACCTACATCCTGCCCGAGAGTCAGATCGGCTTCGTCAACCAGGACTCGCTGGGCCATCGCAACCGCATTCCGCCCGGTGCCCTGCACTGGACCACGGCCGGTGCGGGCGTGCTGCACGAGGAACAGCCGGAGCGCGCGGGCGTTCCCGCACAGGGGTTCCAGATCTGGATCGATCTGGCCGATGCCGAGCGCGAACGCCAGCCGGACGCGCGGCATCTGGGCGCGGCCGACGTGCCGGTCGTCCGGATCGGCGACAGCACCGTGCGCGCGGTGCTGGGCGCCTCGAACGGCCTGGTCTCGCCGCTCGCCACGCCCACGCCGGTGCGGCTGATCGACGTCGCGCTTGCGCCGGATGCTGAGTTCGCGCAGGTGCTGGATCCCGACGAGAACGCGTTCGCGTTCGTGCTCGGCGGCGAACTCCTCGTGCCCGGCGGACGCGCGCGCACCGGCGACGTGGCGGCGACGGTGGCCGAGGGCGACGGCCTGCTCTGGCGCGCCGGCGCCGAGGGCGCGCGGTTCCTGCTGTTCGCCGGTGCGCCGCAGTCGCGGCATCGCGTCCAGCGTGGCCCCTTTGTCGCGCGCGATGCGCAGCAACTGACCCGGTTCGTCGACGCGTTCGAGCGCGGCGGGTTCGGGCGCCTGGTCCCGTTCGCCGACGCGCCTTTCCGCGAAGACGCGTAGCCGGCAGCCCGCACCCTGTTTCCTCCCCCGCACAGGACCGCGACATGCACAACATCAATGCCATCACCGTGCAGAACTGCGTGCTCGCGCTGATCGATCACCAGCCCTGGGTGGCGTTCCCGATCCACTCGATCGTGCCCGAAGTGTTGACCAACAATGTCCTCGGTCTGGCGAAATGCGCGAAAGCGCTCGGGATCCCGGTGGTGTTGACCACGATCTCCGGGGCATCCGGGCCGCTGAAGGATCCGCTGTTCGCCGAACTGGCGCGGCTGTTCCCGGAACAGACGCCGATCGACCGCAACAACACCAACGCCTGGTCCGACCCGCGGTTCGTCGCCGCGATCGAAGCGACCGGCCGACGCAAGCTGGTGATGGCCGGTCTGTGGACCGAGGTCTGCCTCGCGCAGACGGTGCTGTCGGCGATCGAAGCCGGTTACGAGGTCTATTTCGTCGCCGATGCGTCCGGCGGCCTGAGCGTCGAAGCGCACGAGATGGCGAAGGCGCGGATGATCCAGGCGGGCGCACGGCCGCTGACCTGGATGGCGTTCATGGCCGATGTCTGCCCGGACAACTCGGCGCCCGAATATCGCGCGCTGTATCCGGTCATGCTGGAGAACGGCATGGGCGTCAAATGGGCGGTCGAGTACTACATGGCCAACCTGCCTTCGCCCGGCGCCGCCGGCGGCAGCGCATGAGCGCGCCGCGCCTCGGCGTGATCGTCGGCAGCACCCGCGAAGGTCGCTTCTCGGAACGCGCCGCGCGCTGGATCGCCGACCGCGCCCGCGATGCGTTCGAGGTCGAACTGCTCGACCTGCGCGATTTTCCGCTGCCGTTCTTCGATGAGGCGCGAGCGCCGATGCTGTCGCCGCCCGCGCATCCGGTCGCGCGGGCCTGGGGCGCGAAGCTCGCGGCCTGCGACGCCTTCGTCGCCACCGTCGCCGAATACAACCGTGGCCCGACCGCGGTGCTCAAGAATGCGATCGATTACGCCTACGCCGAATGGGCGCGCAAGCCGATCGGCTTCTTCGGCTACGGCGCGCTCGGCGCGGCCCGCGCGGTGGAGCAACTACGCCTGATCGCGATCGAACTGCAGATGGCGCCGATCCGCAACGGCGTGCACGTGGCCGGCGCCGACTTCTTCGCGATGATGCAGGGCAGGGCGGGCTTCGACGACGCGCCGCATCTGCAGCGCGGCGCGCAGGACATGCTCGCGCAACTGCGCTGGTGGACAGACGCGCTGAAGGCGGCGCGCGAAACCGCTGCTTGACCGCGCGTCGCGCCGCTGCGCTGCGGCTGCGATTCCCCACACCCGCCGAGACTGATCATGCAACTGATCGATACCCCCGAATTCACCGCCACGTTCCGTCATGCGAAGCTGCCGGCCAACGGTCTCCTGCAGCACCTTGTCATCGGCGGCAGCGGGCCGCCGATCCTGCTCGTCCACGGCTGGATGGGCACCTGGTACCACTGGCGCAGGGTCATGCCGTTGTTGGCCCGGCACCACACTGTGGTCGCGGTCGACGCGCGCGGCTACGGCGACACCGAGAAGCCGGACACCGGCTATGACGGACTGACGATCGTTGACGACCTTCGCGCGATCGCGCAGATCCTGCAGCTCGGGCCGCTGATCGTCGCCGGCCACGACATGGGTGCGCTGCCGGCGCTGCTGTACGCCGCGCATCATCCGGACGAAGTGCGCGGCCTCGTCTATATCGACGAACCTCTGCCGGGCTACAACCTCGACCGCTTCACCGCCTTCAGCAAGGGCAATCCGTTCGTGTACTGGTGGTTCGCGTTCAACAGCCAACCGCACGTGCCGGCATTGATGTGGTCGGGCAAGGAGGATGTGCTGGTCGACTACTTCCTGACCGCGATGGCGGCGGATCCCGCGTGCATCGACGCCGAAGACAAGGCCGAGTACGTACGTGGGCTCCGCAAGCCCGGCGGACTGCACGGTTCGTTCGGTTGGTACCGCGACGTGCTGAAGACGGCCGATCAGATCGTCGACGCCACCCGGACCCGATTGCGGACGCCGGTGCTCGCCATCAACGGGCAATACGGTCATCCGGGCGTGACCGAACAGATGCGTCTGGTGGCGGACGATGTCCGCGGCGCCACGATCCCCTCCTGCGGGCATCTGCCTGCGGAGGAACAGCCGGAAGCGACCGCGCGCGCGATGCTCGATTTCGCCGCCGCGTTGCCCGATCTCGGTTCCACTCTGCCCGGAGCAACCACATGAGCGAAAGCATGAACGAAGCGTTCGAGCACCATCGCGCCGACAACGGCGGCGTGTCCCTCCACGCGGTGTCCCTGGGCCATGGCCCGGCCGTCGTGCTCATCCACGGGTTCCCGCAACACTGGTGGATGTGGCGGGCGACCATGCGCACGCTCGCCGCAAACGGGTATCGCGCCATCGCCGTGGATCAGCGCGGCATGGGCGGCTCGGACATCCCGCACGCGGGCTACGACAAGCGCACCCTGGCCGGCGATGTCGCGGCGGTGCTCGACGCGCTCGGAATCGGTTCGGCGGCGGTGGTCGGTTACGACCACGGCGGCGGCACCGCGCTGGCCTTCGCCTATGCGTATCCCGAGCGCGCCAAACGGGTGGCAACGATCGAGTACGCACCGCCCGGCTTCGGTTACGAGATGGGTCTCACCGCCGCGCCGGGCAACGTCAATTGGCAGCTCGCCTTCTTCACCCATCCCGACGTCGCCGTGCAGTTCATCGCCGGCCGCGAACGCGAACTGCTCGCGTGGTATTTCTGGCATTGGGCCTACGATCCGGATGCGGTCGATCAGGCCGACTTCGAAGTGTACGTGCGGCAGTTGCAGAAGCCCGGCGCCCTGCGCGGCGGATGCATGCATTTCGCGTCGGTGTTCGAGGACATGGCGCTGTTCAAGGCGTGGTCGCAGCAGGGGCGGTTGCGCATGCCGCTGCTGGGCGTCGGTGGAGAAGTCGCCGCCGGGCCGTATCCGGAGATGGCGCTGCGTGCCCTGGGCGACGATGTGCGCGGCGCGGTGGTGCCCCGGGCGGGGCATTGGATCGCTGAAGAAGCCGAAGCCGCCCTGGGCGACACCCTGCTCGGGTTCCTGTCCGGCGCGGCATGATCCGACCCGCGCTCGCGCTGTGCCTCGTCTGCGCCTGCGCACCGGCCTGCGCGCAGGACGCAGGCGACCGGGCCGTCGGGGTGGATCTGGGCCTCGATGCCCGATTGCGGTACGAATTCGTCGATCCGACCGCGTTCGGCCGAGGGCCGCAGGACCGCGACGGATTCCTGCTCTGGCGCGTCTCCCCGACGCTGCGCTGGCGGCTCGACGCACATTGGCGCATCGAAGCGCAAGTGTCGGCCGCGGGCGAGTTGGGTCGCAACGGCGGCGCACGGCCCGCGGACCGTAACGATCTCGACCTCACGCAGGCATTCGTCGAATGGCGATCCGGACGCGGCGGTGACATCCGGGTCCGCGCCGGCCGTCAGGAGATCGCGCTCGGCTCCGGGCGGCTGCTCGCGGCGAGCGACGGTGCGAACGTGCGGCGCCGTTTCGATGGCGCGCTTGGCGAGTGGCGTCGCGAACCCTGGACCCTGATCGCCGTCGCTGCCGCGCCGGTGCGGGTCGCCCCCGGCAGTTTCGACGATCGACGTGTGGACGGGGCATGGCTGGCCGGAATCGGCGCGATCCGCACCCGGCCGCAGGGCAGTGCGGGCGCCTACCTGTTGCGTACGCGGCGCACCGACGCCGCGTTCGGTTCGGGGCCCGGCGCGCGGACCACGCTCGGCGCGCGCTGGCAGCACCGCAGCGAGACGGGGTCGGTGGAGATCGAGGCCCTGCTGCAGCGGGGACAGGCGGCATCGCGCCAGATCCGCGGATGGGCCGTCGCGGGCGATACGCGCACCACGCTCGCGCGCATCGGCCGGGCGCGCCTGCGCGCAGGCCTGAGCGCGAGCGTCGCCAGCGGCGATCGCGATCCCGCCGATGGGCGCATCGAGGGCTTCGATCCCCTGTTTCCGAATCCGGTCTACACCGGTTCTTTCCCGCTGATCGGTCCGGCCAATCTCGCCGCGATCGATCCGGGTCTGGCGCTGGAGTGGTCGGACGGCGCCCGCCTCGGCTTGGATGTTGCGCTCATGCGCAGGCTGACGTCGCGCGACGCTGTCTACGCCTTCAGCGGACAGCCGATCGCTTTGGACGGCGACGACAGGAATGTCGGCGCCTTGTGGGCCCTGAGCGGTCGCTTGCCGCTCTCCGAACATCTCAGCCTCGATGCGACCCTCGCCCATCTGCAGGGCGGCAAAGGCTTCGGCCCGGAGCGCAGGAACGTCGATGCCGCGTTCGTGAATCTCAGTCTTCGCTATTGATCGGCACCGGAAGCGTTCACCTGTGCCGGAAAACGCGCAGCGAGTGCCGGCGCGCGCGCATGCGGTCCGACGCCCACCGAGCGTTCGCGCCTCGCTGTCGGCTTCGCGGTGCCGGAAAAAAGTATGCGATCACTCCGCGGGTTCGGCGCAGGCCACCACGCGCATGCGCCCCTGCGCATCGATCAGCAGCGGGCCGCCCATGACGGTGTTGATGAACAAATCGCCCGAAGGCGTCGGCGCGCTTGCCTGCGGTGCGCCGGGCAGAATCCGCCAGGGTCGTGCGCGCCATTGTCCGTCGTCGCCGCGGGCGATTTCGTAGACTGCGCCTTGGTTGAGCATGAGATGGGCGATGCCGCTGATCGCGACGATGCGGTCGCCGAGTCGATGGATGTCGTCGATGTTCTCGGCCAGGATCGTCTGGCGCGCGCCATCGTCCCCGATCCACACCAGTTCGCCACCCCACTCGCCGCGATCGCCGCCCACCAGCCATCCTGCCCCGGCGCGCAAGGCGATATGCGGCGTCTGCACGATGGCGCTGTCGCGCCGCACCGCGTCGGCCGTGGTCATCCGTGTCACGCCCCGCGCATCAGGTTGCGCGCCCTCGGGTGGTCCGAAGCCGATCACGTTCGCCGTGTACTGCAGCTTGCGAAGCGCACCCGCATGGCGTGGACCGCTCAGCTTCCGCGAGTCGGGCTCTCGCCGGGTCGCGACATCGGCGCGACTGCAGGACAGGTCTTCATCTTCGAACATGTCGTGGATCGACAGACCCGACCTCGACCGAACCTCGACATCCCCGGGCGATCGTGTCTCCTGCCGAACGTCGAGCGCGCGCTGTGCGGCCTTGCGCACCGGCGGATACCAGTGCTCGCGCGCGGCGCGCTCGAGTGCTGGTCGGTATTCGGCCAGGCCGAGTCGCGCCAGGGCTTGCACGGCCGCCCAGTTCAGGCGCGGGTCGTAGGGGTCGTCGATCGCTTCGGCCAGTGCGGGCGCGGCTGCGGGGTCGCCGATCGCGCCCAGTGTCTGCGCTGCCGTTACCGGAAGATCGTTGCGTTCGGTGAAGTCCCACGAGATCGGATCGCTTCCGGGATCGATCCATGTCCCTCCATCCTTGAGCAGCGCGATCAACTTCGGCACCGCGATGCGACCGGGCGCGCCGATCGCGCCGAGACGATCCAGGTCGTCGTTCGTCGGCCTTTCTCCGATTCGCCGCTCCAGAATCGTCGCTGCGGCCGGTGCGGCGATCGCGATCAGCGTCTCGTCGATCGCGCGCTCCAGAGCGGGCCTGCGCCGGCGCAAGTCCAGCAGTGCGGGCTCTGCCTCGCGCGCCGCCGTTCCGATCCGCGACAGCAGATACAGCGCGCCGGCCGCGGTGTCGTCGGAAGCGGACGGCTGCTGCAGCCGTTCCAGAAGCCCGGGAATGGCCTGCGCGCGCACTGCCGCCGGCATCGAATCCAGCACGGCCGCCAACGGGTCGAACGTCAACTGCATCTCGCAGCCGGGTGGACAGGCCAAGGCATCGATGAAGTGCGGAAGCGCGCGCGCCCCGAACAGTTCCACCGCATAAGCTTCCTGATTGCCCGTTTCGCCTTTCGCCAGCAGACGCTTCACCGCTTCCGCCGCGGCTTCGTCGGTCCCGATTCTCGCCAGCGCCGGGGGCAGCCAACCGAGATCGCGATCGAGCCCGATGCGAATCCCCGGCAGATGCCGCGGGTCGATCGTCGGCATGTCGCGCAGCACGTAGGCGGCAAGATCCGCGACATGCTCCTCCGGATCGGCCAACAGCGGCACCAGCGCATCGGCGGCGCCGGGCATCGCCTGCAGGCGCGTCGCCAGTGCATCTTCGGCGTGCCCCATGCCGAGGGATTTTTCGCCATGCCGTATCTTCGCGATCTGGCGCAGGCGCGCGATGCAGCCCGGAAGATCGGCGCAGGTCTCGGCGCGACGCTCGTCCGTCGTCCTCCGGATGCCGGCATCGTCCGCTGCGAACAGCGCCAGGACCGGCAGGGTCAACAACGGCAGGATCAGCAACGGCAGGCAGGCTCGAATCGTTGGCATGGTCAGGACTCCCGATGATGCGGTCAAACGCTCAGAAACCCCCGCCGGCCTCCAGCCACGCTCGTTCCTCCGGCGTGTCCGTGCGGGCGAGGGCGCGATTGCGGTGCGGGAAACGACCGAAGCGGCGGATGACATCGCGATGGGCTTCGGCGTATTGCAGGTAATTCGCATCGCCGAGCGCTTCGCACAGTGCGACGCAGCGGTCCTGATCGGCGATGCTTTCGGAATGCTCGAACGGGAGATAGCAGAAGATCCGCAGCGCCGGATCGACGCGCCGATCGTGGCCAGCCGCGAGCGCGCGATCGGCGTAGTCGCGCGCCAGCGGATCGGTCGCGAACGCATGCGCACTGTCGCGGAAGACGTTGCGCGGCACCTGATCGAGCAGCAGGATCAGCGCCAGCGCGCCGTCGGCATCGTCGAGCAGCGCTTCGTGCTCGCGACGCGCGGCGGCGAAATGCGCATCGAGAAACCGCGTGCGCAGTTCGGCGTCGAAGGCGTCGTCCTTCGCGAACCACTTCGACGGGCCGGCGTCGCGCCAGAAGCCGACGATGTCCGGGATCGCGGGCGTCATTCGTCGAACCTCAAATGCCGCACCGACTTCCCGTGCCTGCGGATCAGCTTCAATGCCTCGATGCCGATGTTGATGTGGCGTTCGACGAATGCGGCGCTGACCTTGGCGTCGCTGGCTTCGGTCTTCACGCCTTCGGGGATCATCGGCTGGTCGCTGACCAGGAGCAGGGCGCCGCAGGGGATGCGGTTGGCGAAGCCGGCGGCGAAGACGGTAGCGGTTTCCATGTCGATGGCCATGCAGCGCATCGCGCGCAGTCTGTCCTTGAAATCGTCGTCGTGTTCCCAGACGCGGCGGTT
>JBIJAD010000358.1:0-4198 GCA_044345955.1 Lysobacteraceae bacterium | reverse complement strand
CTGCGGCTGCGCAATCTGGGCGGCATCATCATCATCGACTTCATCGACATGATCGATCCGGAGCACCGCCGCCAGGTGCTGCGCACGCTGGAGAAATCGCTCGCGCGCGATCACGCCAAGACCACGGTCTACGACTTCTCGCCGCTGGGCCTGGTGGAGATGACCCGCAAGCGTACGGTCGAAAGCCTGCAGCGCCAGTTGTCCGAACCCTGTCACGAATGCGGCGGCCGCGGCATGCTCAAGACCGCCGAGACCGTGACCTACGAAATCTTCCGCGAGATCACCCGCGCGGTGCGCCAGTTCGAGGCGGCGCGGCTGCTGGTGATCGCTTCGCCCAAGGTCGTCGCGCGCATCACCGAGGAGGAATCGCCCGCGGTCGCCGAGCTGGAGGAATTCCTCGGCAAGTCGATCCGTTTCCAGGCCGACGAGCAGTACACCCAGGAGCAGTTCGATGTGGTGCTGCTGTAAGCCGGAAGACGGCGCGCGGGACGCGGTCTGATGCCGGCTTCGCTGCGTCGCCGTCTGCGCCTCGCGCGTCGCGGGCTGTGGTATCTGACCGCGGTCTCGCTGGTGCTGTTGGCGCTGGGCGCGGGGGTGATGAGCCAGCTCATGCCGCTGGCCGAACGTCATCCCGACCGGATCGCCGAATGGCTGAGCGCGCGCGCCGGTCGCCCGGTGCAGTTCGATCGTCTGCAGACCGAATGGAGCCGGCGCGGCCCGCTGCTGCGTCTGGATGGCCTGCGCGTGGGCGAAGGCAGCGATGCGGTGTCGATCGGCGCCGCCGAGATCCTGATCTCGCAATACGCCGGCCTGTTGCCCGGGCGCTCCTTCACCGAATTGCGCGTACGTCATCTCGCGCTCACGCTCGAACGCGGCGACGACGGCCGCTGGCAGGTGCGCGGCCTGCCCGGGCAGGCCCAGGGCGGCGATCCGCTCGGCGCGCTGGAGGGTCTGGGCGAGCTGCAGGTGATCGATGCCCGGCTCGGCATCTCGGCGCCGTCGCTGGGCATCGAGACCGAACTGCCGGAAGTCGACGTGCGCCTGCAGGTGCACGGCGATCGCGTGCGCAGCGGCATGCGCGCGCGGATCCGGCGCGACGCCGCGCCGCTGCATGCGGTGCTGGATTTCGATCGCGCGAGCGGCCACGGTCGTTTCTATGCTGCGGCGAAACAGGCCGATCTGTCCGCATGGGCGCCGCTGCTGCGGCTCAGCGGCGCGAGCGTGGCCGGCGGTCGCGGCGATGGCGAAGTCTGGGCCCGGTTGCGCGGCCATCAGGTCGCCGCGGTGAGCGTCCAGGCCGATCTGGAGGGCGTGCGCCTGCGCGGTGCGGCCTTTCCGGCGCAAGCGCGGCCGAGCGCGCCGCGTACCGCACCGATGGTGGGGTTCGCGCGGCTGCAGGCGCATGCGCACTGGCGCGTGCAGCGCGGCGGTTGGCGGCTGGACGTGCCGGAAATGCGGGTGCAGGTCGCCGGCGAGCGGCGGCCGCAGGTGCTCGACGGGCTGGTGCTGGCCGGCGGCGCGCGCTACGGCCTGCGCGCCGAGCGGATCGACGCCGGCCCGCTGTTCGCGGTGTTCGCGCTGAGCGATGCGCTCGATCCGGGCCTGCGTCGCTGGCTGGTGGCGGCGCGTCCGGGCGCGGTGCTGGAGCGGGTCGCGGTGGTCGGCGAACGCGCCGTCCCGGGGGGTGCCGACGGCCCGCGCGAGGACCGCATGCGCGCGCGCGCCACCGTACGCGGACTGCGCTTCGCCTCGGTCGGCAACAGCCCGGGTTTGTCCGATCTCGCCGGCGAACTGCGCGGCGACGGCCAGGGCATGGTGTTCGCTTTCGACCCGGCGAGCCGCACGCGTTTCGACTGGCCGACCGGATTCGGCGCGCCCCACGTCGTCGGCCTGCGCGGCGAGGCGATCGCCTGGCGCGAGGGTGGCGGCTGGCGGGTGGAAACCCCGGCGCTGCGCATCGACGGCGAGGGCTACGGCGCCGATGTGCGCGGTGGGCTGTGGTTCCAGGGCGACGGTACCCGGCCGCGGATCGAGGTGGCGACCGATCTCGACGACGCGCTGGCGCCGGTCGCCAAGCGGTTCTGGACCGAGCGCTCCCTGTCACCGGCGCTGGTGCGCTGGCTCGACACCGCCCTGATCGCCGGTCGTGTGCGCGACGGTCGCGCGGTGATCGCCGGCGAGCTGGAAGACTGGCCCTACAAGGCGCAGGACGGCGCGCCGCCGAAGGGCGTGTTCGATGCCCGCGCCACCCTGCAGGACATGCGCGTGAAGTTCGACGCCGAATGGCCGGCGACCGGCGACATGGACGCCGAAATCGCCTTCGTCGGCAACGGTTTCGAGGTCGGCGGCAGCGCGCAACTGGCCGAAGTCGGGATCCGCAGCTTCCGCGCCGGCATGCCCGATTTCGCCGGCGCGCTGGAGATCGAGGCGAAGGCCGACGCCGATGCGGCGAAACTGCTCGGTCTGGTCCGGCAGAGCCCGCTGCGCAAGGACCACGGCGACACTCTCGCAACCCTGTCCGCCAGCGGCCCGGCTGCGGTCGATTTCTCGCTGCATCTGCCGCTGCACGAAAAGACGGTGCCGCCGCGGATCGAAGGCGAAGTCGAACTGCGCGGTGCGCGGTTGGCGGAATCGGAATGGAAACTCGGCTTCGCCGGCGTCACCGGCCGCGCCCGCTACGACCGCAACGGGTTCACCGCCAACGGCCTGCGTGCGGTCTACGACCGTCAGGAAAGCCGGCTCTCGCTGCGCGCGGGCCCGGGCCATGTGCGCGATCCGAAACAGGGCTTCGAGGCCGAACTCGAAGCCTCGATGAGCAGCGACGATCTGCTCCAGCGCAGCCCCGACCTGGCCTGGCTGCGGCTGCATGCGCGCGGACGCTCGCGCTGGACCGCGGCGATCGCCATTCCAGCCGCCGCGATTCCGGCCGCCGCCGCGGGCCGTGCGGGCGCGCCGGTCGCGGCGCAGGTCTCGCGGCTGCAACTGCGTTCCGATCTGGTCGGCACCGCGCTGGAGTTGCCCGCGCCGATGGACAAGCCAGCCGCTGCCGCGCTGCCGACGACGCTCGATCTGCAGTTGCCGCTGGGTCGCGGCGAGATCGCGCTCGCCTTCGGCCAGCGTCTGGCGCTTCGCGCGCGGCAGAGCCCGGCGCCGGGGCAGGCGCAGGGCCAGAGCCAACTCGGCATCCGCGCGATGTTCGGCAGCGACCGGGTGGCGGAAGCGCCGCCGGCCTCGGGTCTGATCCTCGGCGGACGCGCCGGCGAACTCGACGCCCTGGGCTGGATCGCGCTGATGGAGGGCGACGGCAAGCGCGAGTTGGCGCTGCGGCGGGCCGACGTGGTCGCCGACCGCCTGCGCCTGCTCGGCGCCGACTTCGCCGACACCCGGCTGGGCATCGATCCCGTCGGCGGTGGTTATGCCGCGAGTTTCGAGGGCCCGGCGCTGGCCGGCACGCTGCAGTTGCCGCAGGGCGAGGGCGGGACCATTTCCGGGCGTCTGCAGCGGATGCACTGGCGCGCTGCGCCGCGCGCAGCGGCGCCGGCCGGCGCAGCGCCGACCGCGGCGGACGACGGCATCGATCCGGCACGGATTCCGGCGATCCAGTTGCGGGTGGACGATCTGCGCGTGGCCGGCGCGACGCTGGGCGAAGCGCAGTTCCGCTCGCGCCCGACCGCGACCGGCATGTCGATCGAACAACTGCAGACGCGCGCGCCCAAGCAGCGTTTCGATATCAGCGGCGAGTGGAGCGGTCGCGGCGACGCGACGCGGACCCGGCTGCAGGCCGCGGTCGGCAGCGAGGATTTCGGCGCCCTGCTCGCCGATTTCGGCGTCGGCGGGCTGGTCGGCGGCGGCCGTGGCGAAGTGCGTTTCGATGCGCAGTGGCCGGGCAGCCCGATGGCCTTCCAGCTCGGTGCGCTCGACGGCACGATGAAGATCGATGTGAGCGACGGCCGTCTGGTCGAGGTCGAGCCCGGCGGCACCGGCCGGGTGATCGGTCTGCTGAGTCTGGCCCAGTTGCCGCGCCGGCTGACTCTGGATTTCCGCGATTTCTTCAACAAGGGGTTCGCCTTCAATACGCTCGCCGGCAATGTGCGCTTCGCCGGCGGCAGCGCGCGCAGCGACGATCTGGCGATCGACGGCCCTTCGGCGCGGATCGAGATCCGCGGCGCAGCGAATCTGCGAGCGCAGACCTTCGACC
>JBIJAD010000357.1:0-4205 GCA_044345955.1 Lysobacteraceae bacterium | reverse complement strand
TTGATGACGATGACCTTGGTGCCGACCGGGGCGCCCGGCGTGTGCGTGCCGGCGATGCGCGCGAACGAGATCAGCGGCAGGCGCCAGCCGCGCCAGCGGATCTGGCCGAGCATCCACTCCGGCGCGTTTTCGACCGGTTCCGGTTCGGCGTAGGACAGCACCTCGACCGTGGCCGCGTTCGGCAGCAGCAACTGCGCGCCCGCGATCTGGATGAGAACGCCTCGGATGTCGTTGACCTGGATGGTGTTCACGGCGGTGCTCGTTGCGTGTGGTGTGGCGTGTCGTTCGAAACCGGGGTTGCGCTCAGGACGGCCAGCGCGCGGCGAGACGGCCGGCGAGATCGGCCGGCAACCCGGAGGCCGCGCCGCGCGCGCGCAGGGCGGCGCAACTGGTGCCGTCGTAGCAGTCTTCCGGCATCTGCGCGACCACCAGGGTGCCGGTGGCCGCGCTGGCGAGCGCCGGATCGACCAGTTGCGGATCGGCGCCGCTGAGGAAGACCAGCGCGCTCTGGCCTGCAGGCAGCGCGGCGAACAGGCCGGCGGCGGGCATGGCGTCGGCGATGAAGCCGAGGCGGCCACCGGTGACCGCGATGCCGACCCCCTCGGGCAGGAAATAGATCGTGCCGGCGCTGGCCGGCGAACCGGCTTCGGCCAGCGCGACCGGCAGGGCGGCGGCGCGGCTCATCTGCGCCACAAGACGGTCGTAACGGCCGCCCTGCAGATGCAGGCGGACCAGCACCGTGGCCGGGAATTCGGCGGGCAACGCCGCGAGCAGTTGGCGGGTGGGATCGGGCCCGCCGAGGCCGGCTTCGATCAGCACCACCGCGCCGCTGCCGGGCAGCGCGAACGGCGAGGCGGCGTCGGTGTTCGCGGTGG
Source organism: Lysobacteraceae bacterium (assembly GCA_044345955.1). GTDB lineage: Bacteria > Pseudomonadota > Gammaproteobacteria > Xanthomonadales > Xanthomonadaceae > Lysobacter_I. Next base: position 3,330 of record JBIJAD010000357.1, on the reverse strand, counting down.
TACCGTCGTCGAGATCGACCAGCGACAGTGCCGAGATCCGCGATTCGATCACGGACAGATCGTGGGCGGCGGGCGCGGCGCGCGGTTTCTCGACGGCGGCGGGCGCGTCCTCGACCGGCGCCAGCGACAGATCGCCGAAGGAGAACGCGGGCTTGGCTTCGACGACCGATGCCGATGCAGCGGGAGGCAGCGGCGGCGGGCCGGCCGCGGGCGCAGGCACGGCGGGTGCGTCCTCGCGCGGCAGGCTGGCGGCGATCAGTTCCTCGAAGGACAGGACCCGCTCCGGTTCGCGCGCCGACGGTTCGGGCGATGCCCGCACCGGATCGAAGTCGCCAAAACCGCCGTCGACGGTGAAGGACGCGATGCCCGCATCCTTGCCGGCGGCCGGGCCGTCGGCGGAGAGTTCTTCGAGAAAGAACGCGTCGTCGTCGAAACGCATCGGCGCGAGGTCGGAACCGTCCGCTGCGCTGTCGAGCGCGACCACTTCGAGCTCCATCGCTTCGATCGAGAAGGTCTCGGTGGCGTCGGTGTCGAGGGAGACGGTGTCGAGCGACACCGCGTCGAGCACGACACTGTCCAGCTCGACGCTCTCGAGATCGACGCTCTCCAGGGCCGGCGTGTCGTCGACGAGCGAGAGTTCGCCGAAGTTGACGGGCGCAGGTGCAGGTGCGGCAGGCGCGGGCGCAGGCGGCTCGGGGGCGGACGGAATCGCGTCCAGCAGCGAGGCATCGAGTTCGAGCATCGCGGCGCGCGGCAGCGCGGCGGGCGGCTCGCCGGGCGAAGCATCGACCGGCACGCTGTCGGCGACCGCCTCGGCCTCGCGCGCGAAGGCGTCGAAATCGGCGTCGGTGTAGGCCGCCGCGGGCCTCGGTACCGCACCCGGGGTCGGCTGCAGATCTTCGTTGTCGTTCTCCGCGCCCGGCGGCAACACGTTGCTGTCGTGGCGGAGCTTGGCGGCGAGATGGCGCACCCAGCGCGCGGCGTCCCAGCCGGCGCGATGCGCGGCGACGTCCGCTTCGTCGAAGATCACGGTCAACGCCGGATCCGAAAGCAGGCCGTCGAGCCGGTCCAGCGCCGGCTCGATGCTCGGCTCCAGCGCCACCAGCACCGCCTGTGGACCGAGCGCGCGCAGCGTGGCCTCGTCGGTCTGCGCGGGGTCGACCGCAAGCAGCAGTTCGGCCCCGGCCCGTCGCAGCGCGTCGGCGAGATGGTCGGCGGCCTTGCCGGTGCGCGCCAGAAGCACCACCCGGGTCGCCGTTCCGTTGGCGGTGGACTCAGCCATTCGACCTCACCGAATCCAGCAGCGCGAACACGTTGCGCATCAGTTCGTTCTCCTGGTACGGCTTGCCCAGATAACGGTCGACGCCGATGTCCATCGCGCGCTGACGGTGTTTGTCGCCGGTGCGCGAGGTGATCATGATGATCGGCACCTTCGCCAGTCGCGCGTCGGCCTTCATCGTGGTCGCCAGCTCGTAACCGTCCATTCGCGGCATTTCGATGTCGAGCAGCATCAGATCGGGCACGCGGTCGACCATGCGCTCCAGCGCGTCGACGCCGTCCTTCGCGGTGACCACCTCGAAGTTGTTGCGTTCGAGCACGCGGCCGGTGACCTTGCGCATGGTGATCGAGTCGTCGACCACCATGACCAGCGGCACCGCGCGCTGTTCGGCGGCCGGCACTTCGGCTTGTTCTTCCGGCTGCGCGACGATGCGACGCACCAGCGGCGCGATGTCGAGGATCACCACCACCGAGCCGTCGCCCATGATGGTGGCGCCGAAGATGCCGGGGATCGACGCGACCTGCGGGCCGATCGGCTTGACCACGATTTCGCGGTTGCCGACGATCTGGTCCAGAGTCACGGCGATGTGCAGGTCGCCCGAGCGGGTGAGCAGCAGCGGCATCTGCAACTGGCCTTCGGCCTTGGCCGGCGCGTGGCCGATCAGCTTGCCGAGGTCGTGCAGCACGTATTCTTCGTTGCCGTAGCGGTAGGTGGTCGCACCGCGCGCCAGTTCCTCGCGCGGGATGCGGCCGACGCCGCGCACCGAGGCGATCGGCACCGCGAAGGTGGTTTCGCCGATGCGCACGAACGCCGCCTGGGTGACCGCGAGGGTCTGCGGCAGGCGCAGGGTGAAGACCGTGCCCTGGCCGAGCTCGGAATGGATGTCGATGGTGCCGCCGAGCTGACGCACTTCGCTGGCGACCACATCCATGCCGACGCCGCGGCCGGCGAGGCGGGTGACTTCCTCGGCGGTCGAGAAGCCGGGTTCGAAGATCAGCGCATCGAGCTGGGCGTTGGAGAGCGGCGCGTCCTTGCGGACCAGACCGCGCGCTTCGCCGCGCTCGCGGATCGCCTTGCGGTCGAGGCCGCGACCGTCGTCGCCGACCTGCAGCACGACTTCCGAACCTTCCTTGCGGATCGCGATCGTGACCGTGCCTTCCTCGGGCTTGCCCTGGGCGGCGCGTTGTCCGGCCTTCTCCAGACCATGCGCGACCGCGTTGCGGAGCATGTGCTCCAGCGGCGCGGTCATGCGTTCGAGCACGTTGCGGTCGAGTTCGCCCTGGGCGCCTTCGATCTTGAGCTGCACCGGCTTGCCGGTATCGCTGGCCGCCTGACGCAGCACGCGGCGCAGACGCGGCACGACGGTGTCGAACGGCACCATGCGCGTGCGCATGAGGCCTTCCTGCAGTTCCGAACTCACTCGCGACTGTTGCAGCAGCAGGGTGTCGTACTGCTGGGTCAGATCGTCGAGCGTGGTGTGCAGGCTGGTGAGGTCGGCCGCGGTCTCGGCCAGTGCGCGCGAGAGCTGCTGCACGGTCGAGAAGCGGTCGAGTTCCAGCGGATCGAACGCGCCGTCGGTGCTTTCGCCTTCGCGCTGATAGCGGGCGATGATCTGGGCTTCGGTTTCGATCTCGAGACGACGGAGCTGGTCGCGCAGACGGGTGTTGGTCTGCTCCATTTCCGCGGTCGCGGTGCGGAACGCGCCGAGCTGCTGTTCCAGACGCGAGCGGTAGATCGCGACCTCGCCGGCGTAGTTCACCAGGCGGTCGAGCAGTTCGGCGCGGACGCGGACCTGCTCCTGACCGCCGCGAAGACCGGCTTCGTCCTCGGCCGAACCGCCGAACTCCAGCGGCGCCGACAGCGGCTTGAGGCCGGGCAGCGGCGCGAAGACCGGCGCCGGCGCTTCGGCTGCGGCCGGCGTTTCGTCGGTTTCGGACTGCGACGCTTCGAGCGCCGAGGCTTCGGCCGGAGCTTCGGCCGGGGTGGCTTCGATGAAGGCGTCCTCGAGGGACACCTCTTCGACGGATGAGGCATCGGCGAAGGCGGCATCG